>JBGPID010000397.1:0-3029 GCA_041484725.1 Geobacteraceae bacterium
CTACAGCGGCCAGGAGGCGGTGGCCGTTGGTTCCACCCATGCCCTGCACCGGGATGACTATATACTCTCCGCCTACCGGGAGCATGCCCAGGCCATTGTCCGCGGTGCGGAGCCGCGGCGGGTGATGGCCGAGCTGTTCGGAAAGAGTTCCGGCATCTGCAAGGGGAAGGGGGGCTCTATGCACCTCTTCGACCCGGCGCTCTCTTTCATGGGGGGGTATGCCATCGTCGGCGGCCAGTTCCCGATTGCCTGCGGGCTCGCCTTTGCCGCCAAGTTCCGCAACGAGGACCGGATCGCAGCCTGCTTTTTCGGTGACGGCGCGGTCAACCAGGGGAACTTTCACGAGAGTCTCAACTGGGCCAGACTTTGGGAACTGCCGGTGCTCTTCGTCTGCGAAAACAATTTCTACGGGATCGGCACCGAGGTGCACCGATCATCCGCCCTGGCCAGCATCCACAAAAGGACCTGCGGCTACGACATACCATCGGAAAAGGTGGACGGGATGGACGTCATTGCCGTCTACCAGGCGGTCAAGCATGCCGCCGAGTGGGTACGGGAAAATAGCCGCCCCTACCTGATCGAGGCAATCACCTACCGCTTCCGGGGCCACTCCATGGCCGATCCGGGCAAATACCGGAGCGCCGCGGAAGTGGAGCTCTGGAAGGCCCGCGACCCGATCGTGACTTTTACGAAAAGGCTCATGGAAGAAGGGGTGGCAGGCGAAGATCAGCTGGAATGCCTCAAGGCCAAGGCGCGGGTGATCGTCAAAGAGGCGGTGGAATTCGCCGAACAGTCCCCGTGGCCCGACGACAGCGAGGTTACCGCCGATATCTTCGTCGGTGAGCAGGAGGTCTGTCCATGGCGCTGATGACTTATCGGGACGCCATCAACCTGGCGCTGAAAGAAGAGATGCGGCGCGACCCGTCGGTGGTGATATGGGGTGAGGATGTGGCCCTCTACGAGGGGTCGTTCAAGGTGACCCGGGGGCTTTTGACGGAGTTTGGCGAGGAACGGGTGAAGGATACCCCCATCTCGGAGAACACCATAATCGGGGTTGCCATAGGCGCGGCCATGGGCGGACTTCGCCCCATCGCCGAGCTGATGACGGTGAATTTCGCCCTGCTCGCCATGGACCAGATCATCAACCACATGACCAAGATCCGCTACATGTTCGGCGGCCAGGTGAACCTTCCCATGGTGATCCGCGCCCCCGGCGGCGGCGGGAGCCAACTGGCGGCACAGCACTCGCAGAGCCTGGAGACCTACTTCATGCATGCTCCCGGCATGTACGTGGCGGTTCCCGCCACCCCGGCGGACGCCAAGGGGCTTCTGAAGAGCGCCATCCGCGACAACAATCCGGTGATGTTCCTGGAGAATGAACTCCTCTACAACAGTAAGGGAGAGGTGCCTGACGACCCGGAATTCCTTCTCCCCTTCGGTAGCGCCGAGGTAAAGAAGGTGGGGAAGGATATCACCATTGTAGCCTATTCGCGGATGACGATACTGGCGCTTGCCGCTGCCGAAGAGCTGGAAAAGGAGGGAATTGCCTGCGAGGTGGTGGACCTTCGCACTCTTGCCCCTCTCGACACTGCCACTTTCGTGGAATCGGTGAAGAGGACCGGCCGAGCCGTGGTTGTTGAGGAGTGCTGGCGAACCTGCGGACTTGGCGCGGAAATATCCTCGCGTATCTACGATGGCTGCTTCGATTCGCTGCTGGCGCCGGTCAAGAGGGTCTCCGGACTTGACGTGCCGATGCCTTACTCGCGGAAGCTGGAGAAGCTCTGCATACCCCAGGTGGAAGATATCATCAAAGCGGTGAAAGACGTGACAGCGCAGAAATACTGAAAGAAGGGACCTGTCGATGGCTACTGAAATAACCATGCCCAAGCTTTCCGACACCATGACCGAAGGGAGGCTCATCTCCTGGAAGAAGAGCGTAGGGGAGAAGGTAGAGCGGGGAGATATCATTGCCGAGGTGGAGACCGACAAGGCGAATATGGAACTGGAGGCGTTCACCTCCGGTGTCCTGCTGGAAACCCGGGTGAAACCGGGGGAGATGGCGCCGGTCGGGACCGTCATTGCCATTGTCGGCGAGGCGGGGGAGTCCGTACAGATGCCGGAGAAGAAAGGAGTCCCTTCTCCCATGGAAACAGAGAAGCCTCAGTCGGAACCTGTCGGTGACGTAAGGGATAAAGAGGCATTGCCGGAGCCGGAGAAAACGGCCGTCGAGCCCGCCGGCGAACAGGCGGAAGCTGAGAAGGCATCCCCCATGGTGCGCAGGCTGGCGCGGGAACGGGGGATCGACCTGAAGCTGGTGAATGGCAGCGGTCCGGACGGAAGGATCCTGCGGGAAGACATCGAACTTTTCCTGAAGGAGAAGCAGGTTAAGGCTGAGGTTCAGGTCGAAGATGAAAAACAGGTAAAGGTTCAGGTAAAGGTTGAGGGAAAAGCGCTTGGACCGGAACCATCAATACCCGTTGTGGAAGGGGCGGCCCTGCCCCTTTCGCGGATGCGCGCCGCCATTGCCCGGACCGTAAGCCGGGCGTGGCGGGAGATTCCCCATTTCACGGTTACCGTTGCCGTCGATATGGGTGAGGCGGAGGAAGTCCGCCGGGAGCTGAAAGTGTCGGGAACACCGCTCTCCATAAATGATCTCATAATCAAGGCCGCTGCCTTGGCCCTGGTGAAATTTCCCCAGGTGAACAACTCCTTTGCCGGTGACCGGATCACGGTCAACAGCGGCATCAATATCGGCCTTGCAGTCAGCCTGGAAGAAGGTCTTGTGATACCGGTAATCAAGGGGTGCGAGGGGCTTTCCCTGAAAAAGATAGCGGGCCGGAGCCGGGAGCTGGTCGAGCGGGCGAAGAACGGAAAAATCAGTGAGGCGGAGATCGGCGGCGGGACCTTCTCCATCTCCAACCTCGGCATGTTCGGGGTGGAGGAGTTCATGGCGGTGATCCAGCCTCCCCAGGGGGCGATCCTGGCGGTGGGGGCGGTCCGGGACGAGGCGGTGGTGAGAAATGGTCTGA
>JBGPID010000398.1:0-3025 GCA_041484725.1 Geobacteraceae bacterium
CTGGCTACCGCCAGGCTCTTCAATACGACGGGAACATTTCTCAAGGAGGTCATGCGATGAGCAGACGTTCAGCTGTCATAGCCTGTTTGCTCGCGATGGGTATTTTCGCCCTGTTTTCGGGGTGTGGCGGGAAAGGTCCGGAAGGCGCCCCGAAAGGCCCTCCAACGGTTGTCAAGGGGGTTAGCCTGGAGACCGTCTCTGAAAAAGCCATTCCCGACGAAGTGGAGGCGGTCGGCACGGTCAGGGCCAGGAACTCCTCGCTCATCTCGGCGCGTATCCCCGGAACAGTGTCATCCCTGCACATAAAGGAGGGGGAGCGGGTTACAAAGGGCAAGCTCCTCCTTACCATAGAGGCGGCCGAGAGCCTTGCAGGGGCTGCCGGCGCCAGGGCGGCAGTGGAAGAGGCAAGACGGGCAGTGGATGAGACCCGGGCGCGCAAGCGGCTGGCCGATGCGACCTTCGGGCGTTACAGCGCGCTTTTCAGGGAGCAGGCCGTTACACGGCAGGAATTTGACGGACGACGGATGGAAATGGATGTCGCGCACCAGGGGGTAGCACGTGCCGCGGCTCGGCTGGACCAGGCGCGGGAAGAAGCAAAGTCGGCAGGGACCGTGGCCGGTTACACGAGGATTACCGCTCCCCAGGCCGGGATTGTTACCAGGAAGTCAGCGGATGTCGGAATGACGGTATTTCCCGGCACTCCTCTTGTCACCGTCGAGGAGGAGGGTCACTACCGTCTCGAAGCGGCGATACCCGAATCGCTTATGGGAAAAGTGCTGCCGGGAAACGAAGTCCGGGTTGTTATCGACGGGATCGGCGGGCTGAAGGGAAAGGTGGTTGAAGTGGTTCCGACCATCGACGCGGCGAGCCGCACCTTCACGGCTAAGGTGGATATAAGCGCCAAGGGATTGCGATCCGGCATTTTCGGACGCGCTTACCTCCCCATGGGGAGCCGCCATGGGATGACTGTCCCGAAGATTGCGGTGAGCGAGCAGGGGGCGCTCACCTCGGTCTGGGTTGTCGGAAAAAACAATATCGCCAGGATGAGACTCGTCAGGGCCGGCCGGATTATCGGCGAGCAGGTGGAGATTCTCTCCGGCATCTCGCCGGGTGAGCGGATAGTTGTAAGCGGTGCGGAGAAGGTCGTTGACGGAGCGCGGATTGAATAACCTTGCGGAAACAACCAATAACACGAATTACACGAATGGAAACAGCAGACATTCGTCATAATGTTGAAACAGCAAATATTAATACCAACAGTAAACACAACTTGACGCAACGACGCCAAGGCTTTTGACTTTATTGAATTTATAAGTGTAATTAGTGTGATTCGTTGTTAACAGAATATCACCAGGCCATTAAATGAACAACCTCGGCTTTGCCGGAAAAATCGCCAGGGCATTCATAAATTCCAAGCTGACGCCGTTGATCGTGGCGGCATCGCTCTTGCTCGGACTTTATGCCGTGCTGGTTACCCCACGGGAGGAGGAGCCGCAGATCGTCGTGCCGATGGTCGATATCTATCTCCCCATGCCCGGCTCCACTCCCAAGGAGGTGGAAGAACGGGTGGTAAAGCCGTTCGAGGCCAGGATGTGGGAACTCAAAGGGGTGGAGTATGTATACTCCATGAGCCGTCCCGGCCTGGGGATCGTCACGGTCCGCTTTCTCGTTGGCGAGGATATGGAAAAATCGCTGGTCAAGCTTTACAACAAGGTGATGAGCACCCGCGCCATCCTCCCGCCGGGCGCCGGTGATCCCCTCGTGGCCCCCAAGTCCATTGACGACGTGCCGATCCTGACCCTCACCCTCTGGTCGGACCGCTACGATTACTTTATGCTGCGCCGGGTGGCGCGAGTCGTGGCCGATGAACTGCAGAAGGGAAACAATGTCGCCGAGACCGAGATAAAGGGGGGGCTGAAACGGAGCCTCAGGGTGGTTCTCGATAGCGGAAGGCTTGCCGCCTACCGGCTTTCTCCGCTCCAGGTGATGGGAGCCCTGGAAAAGGGGAACAATGCCCTCTCCTCGGGCGCTTTTACCAGCTCAAACCGGGAATACATCGTCAAGAGCGGTGATTTCCTGACCACCGCCGCCGAGGCGAAACGACTGGTGGTGGCGGTTTCCGACAACAAGCCGGTCCTCCTCGCCGATGTGGCGGACGTTCTGGACGGCCCGGAGGAGCCTTCCCAGTATGTAACGCTCGGCCTCGGTCCTGCCGCTGCATCGAAGGGGCTCTCCGGCAACCCGGAAAGGGAATACCCGGCTGTCACCATCTCCTTTGCCAAGCGCAAAGGGGCGAATGCCACGTGGGTTGCGGAAGACCTGCTGAAGAAGGTGGAGCTCCTGAAGGGGAAGGTGATCCCCTCGGACATCAAGGTAACTGTCACTCGCAACTACGGCGAAACCGCAAGCGAGAAGAACAACGAGCTTCTCTTCCACATGTTCCTGGCGGCAATATCGGTAACGATCCTGATCGCCCTCTTCATGGGGTGGCGGGCCGGTGCGGTTGCCGCCATCGCCATCCCGGTGACCCTCGCCCTCACCATGCTCATCTTCAATCTGATCGGCTACACCCTGAACCGCATCACCCTCTTTGCCCTGATCTTCTCCATAGGCATCCTCGTTGACGACGCCATCGTGGTGGTGGAGAACATCCACCGCTACTTCACCACCACCCGCATAAAGCCCCTGGAGGGGGCGATCCTGGCGGTGGACGAGATCGGCAACCCGACGGTCCTCGCCACCTTCGCGGTAATAGCCTCCATCCTCCCCATGGGGTTCGTCGGCGGGCTGATGGGGCCGTACATGCGGCCGATCCCGGTCGGCGCCAGCACGGCCATGCTCTTTTCACTCCTTATTGCCTTAACCGTCACCCCCTACTATGCCTACCGCTTCATGAAGGGGCGATCCCATGCGGACAGCGAGGCCGAGCCGGCGGAGTCGAGGCTGACCATCTTCTACCGGAAGGTAATGGGGGCGCTCCTGCACCGTAAACCGGTCCGCTACGGCTTTCTCACCGGGGTGGTGA
>JBGPID010000399.1:0-3021 GCA_041484725.1 Geobacteraceae bacterium
CTCACCAGCTCCTTTCTCCGCGCGGTACAGACCGCGGATATCCTCGCGGAATCACTCTCCTACGTTGGACCGCTGATGGTGATGAATGAACTGAATGCTGGATTTGACATGCCGGCCTTGCGGAAAATTTTGCATGATTTCCAGCCGTTGCAAGAACTGGTGGTGGTGGGGCAAGAACCGGATATGAGCTGCCTTACAGCCTCTCTCCTGTCACTAGCGGGTGGATTTGACTTCAAAAGGGGCGCGGCGGTCAATATGAAAATCAACCCATTTGACCTGCATGAGCGAGCTGTCTTTAAGTGGATGGCCGTCGGCAAAAAACTGGTAAGATCCCGGAAGGAGGCTTTTGCGCCTTATTCCCTTCCTGATTGATGCGTTATGCAGGCTGCAATCCACGGCTTTCCGGTGATCCGGTGATTACCGCCATTTCCTTATTTCTTCGAGCCAGGATGTCGGGTAATCAATAACTATCTCGGATTCACCTGCAAAAACATGACCGGTGTTGGAGTCCAGGGTGATCAGTTCGCCTTCCGCAATGGGCCGGTCACCAAAAACAACAGCGCGCCGGCTGAGATCGATCCGCAGGCCGCTGCACCCCGTAACACATCCCTTGCCAAGCTGCCTCGCCACCACTGCTGCGTGGGATGTGCGATTTCCCCGGACCGTCAGAACACCGGCGGAGAGGGCAATTCCGGCAATGTCGTCGGTTGTCATTTCTTCACGGACGAGCACCGCCGGCCGGCCTTCCGCGGAAAACCGCCGCGCAGTGTCGGTGTCGAGGCCGATGGGACCGATGGCCACGCCTATTCCCGCCGGTTGCCCCTGGCCCAACGGTTGTTTCTCTCCGGTCAACAAGCGCTCGCGTTTAATCTCATCAAGGGGGAGCCCCGCCAGACGGGCAAGCGCCTCATCCTGATCGATAATTCCTTCTTTTACCTGATCGACCGCGATTCTCAATGCCGCCCATGGTGTCCTCTTGGCCGATCGAGCCTGGAGAAGATAGAGAATGCCGTCCTGAATAGTGAATTCGAATTCCTGAGCGTCGCGGAATTCCTGCTCAAGGGTAGTGCATATGTCCCGCAGTTCCTGGAGAGCGCCGGGGAGAACCAGAGAAAGCCTCTCCGTGTCGGAGGAGGTAGTGCGCCCGGAAACCACATCCTCCCCCTGGCTGTTGAACAGGAAATCGAAATAGAGCCCTTTTTCGCCGCTATCCGGATCACTGGTAAACCCCACCCCCGACCCCGATGTCCCCCCGGCATTGCCGAAAACCATTTTCTGGACGGTGACCGCCGTGCAGAGATCATCGTGTATGCCATAGATGCGGCGGTAGTCGACGGCGCGGGGCGAGTTCCACGAGGAAAAAACAGCCTGCACGCTAAGCTCAAGCTGGTCGAACGGGTTCTGGGGGAATGGTTTTCCCGTGATATCGCTGAAAAGTCGGAGGTAGGTCTGGGTAATTTCCATCAAACTCTGATAGTCCAGTTCCTGAAAGCGGTCCGGATATTCCCGGGCGAGCGTCGCCTCGAGCACCGCATCGAAGGGTTGCGCGGCGGCGCCGCAGACCACCTCGGCAAAATTCTGGATGAGCCGGCGGTAAGAGTCCCAGACGAGCCGGGGATTGCCGGTAATCCGCAAAAGGCCATGCACCGTGGCATCACAGAGGCCGATGTTGAGCAGGGTATCCATCATGCCTGGCATTGAAACGGGCGCGCCGGAACGGACGGAAACAAGTAGGGGATTACGCGGATCGCCAAAGCCCATCCCTGTGACGGACTGGAGCCAGTGCATCTGCTCTTCCAGCAGGGAGGCGAGATTTGCTCTACTGTAATGTTCCGGGTCCTGACGCCAGAGGCGGCAATAGGGTGTCCCCAAAACGAAAGCGGGCGGCACAGGGAGCCCGAGACGCGCCATGTGCGCCAGGGAAAAGGCCTTTATCCCCAGTTTATCCCGGTCACCCATTACGGCGCTGATTGCATGGGGACTGATTTTGAAAATACTGTCGCGCCTCATCCGGGACACCTAACTTTCCATGATCTGACCGAGGATTTGATCCCGCAGGATCATCCCCGTATGCATCAGGGCGTCTGCGGCGGATTCCAGTTTCTGTGCGCATTCGGCAATGGCGAATGCCTGTCGGTAATCCTTTGCCGCGGTGACAAGGGCCTTGCGTACCATACGTTCCGTCGTATCGCTCTGCCGCTCGATAGCGACGATGCGATGAATGGATTCGAGGAAATCGTGCATGTCGTCAGGCGACGCGCTGCGGTGGATGCCCCGGGCATTCTCGATGGCCTTCAGGTATTCCTGGGTTCCTTCGACGAGGAGTCGCGCCAGGGTGGCCAGAGGTGATCGGATTTCTTCCCGCATGCTGTCCGTTGTCAGCAGGGTAAGATGGAAGGCCGCTTCCTCCAGTTCGTCCGTTATGTCGTCGGCGGCCTCGAGCAATCGCCGGATCGCCTCCGCATGTTCGGACTGTTTGGCAAGCTCGCGGGCGCGGATAACGAGTTCGTCCGCCCTGTGCTCCCATTCCTTGGCGCGCTGGCCGATCCGTTCGAAGCGGTTGAATGCCTCTGGTTGGGATGAGGTAAGGAGTCCATCACGGATACTGGTCGCGATCTCCACTGCCAGGGCCGCATGATTGCTGGCAAGGTCGAGGATGTTCTGCCGGGCGTTATGGTAATACTTGTACAGTTCCACCCGCGCTTCATCACGGATCAGCGCCAGCGGCCGCTTTTCAAGGAGGCCGTCGGCGCAGGCCTTCAGGATGAAGCGGAGATAGGAAACCACCGCTCCCCCGCCCAGCAGCTCGCTGAGCGTAACGCCATAGGTCATCGTGCCTCCCGCCACAAACTGCAGGGCATCGAAGATCATCCGCTCGCCGCCCGACTTGAGAAAGGCCATGTGACCCACGTTGTTATCCGCGGCCCAGGCTAATAATGAAAGCGCATCCTGCTTCGCCAACAAAAGCTGCAGACGCTTGCGCGCCCGGTTCCAGTCGATCAGAAAGACCAGGCGGGAGCC
>JBGPID010000400.1:0-3009 GCA_041484725.1 Geobacteraceae bacterium
ATGAAGGCGAAGTTCAAGTATGACGACTCCCTCGACGTCTTCGGCGTGCACGGCATCGGCGGCACCACCGGCGCCCTTTTGACCGGCGTGTTCGCCACGGTCGGCGCAACCGGCCTCATGTCGGGCAACGTGAAGCAGTTCGTGACCCAGCTCATCGCCGTAGCCGCAGCAGGCGCCTATGCCTTCATCATGACACTGGTCATAGCCTTCATCCTCGAAAAGACCATCGGTCTCAGGGTGGAAAAAGAGGACGAAATCATCGGTCTCGACCAGACGCAGCATTCGGAAACCGCTTACAATTAGCGGCTAGCAGCTAGCGACTAGCGGCTAGAGGAAAAGCTCATGTGAAAGTTGTATCGGAGAAAGCCGCCCTGACCGGGCGGCTTTCTTTTATATATTTGCTATAATTGTAAGCAGAAGGTGCCCTCTTTTTCAGCATAAAACGCCCCTTATCTTCCGGTAAAGAGCGGTAACGCAGCTACTACAGCTCTTCGGCCGGATGGCACGGCTTATGCCTGTAAAATCCTGGGGAAGAATATTTATGCTCAGCTCACTTGCCGAAAACCTGACCGACGAATGCCGGATTGACGAAGCATTTCTCGAACAGCTGGCCTGGAACGAAAGGATGGCGGAAATCGGGCAGCTGGCCGTAGGGATGGTCCATGAACTGAATACCCCCCTTTCCGTGATAGTATCAGCCATCCAACTGATTCTCCGTGATGAGGAGTTGTCGCCTTCAGTTAAAGAGATGGTGGAGCGGATCGAACTGGAAGTCCAGCGGCTTTCCCTGTTCACGAAAGGGCTTCTTTCGTTCGCCCGCAAGGAAGATGGGCCGGTCGGGGAGACTGATGTGAATCAGGTCCTGCAGGAAGTGATGTATTTCCTGAAATACGAGGCGCTGAAGCGTTCCATAAAAATTGTCGAGGATTTCGACTACAGACTCCCGCCGATCGCAGCCGATGCCAACCGCTTGAAACAGATTTTCATAAACCTCGTAATGAACGCCTTCCAGGCAATGGAGGGGGGGGGCAGCCTACTTCTGAGAAGCTCTTCCAGCGAAGAACGGTTCGCCTCGGTGCAGGTTGCGGACACCGGCTCCGGGATACCGCAAAAGACACTATCGCGTATTTTTGAGCCATTTTATACCACCAAGAAAACCGGCAAAGGAACCGGCCTCGGACTGTTCATCACAAAAAAGATCGTGGAGTCTTTTTCAGGAACGATCAGCGTGGAGAGCAGTGAAGGGGAAGGAACCTGTTTCACCATCACTTTCCCCGTTATCTGACCGGTTTCCCCCCATTCAATGCTCAGACGACTAAACATCAAAAATATCTTCACCACCCCTTGCCAGGAATAATTTCTCTGCTAGCATATACTGGTATGCAAGGAACCCTGTATCAGTTTTACACGAAAGGGATGGGAGGATATGGTTATGAATGTTTTTGATTTTGCCATGCAGATGGAAATTGACGGAAAGGCACATTATGAAAAACTGGCGGCGGGAAGCTCCATAGCAGGATTGCAGAACATTTTTCTCATGCTGGCGGCTGACGAGCAAAAGCACTATGAGATGATTCAGGCGATGAAGGTCGGCCATTATGGCGCCAAGCCCGGCAGCACGGCCCTGGATGAGGCAAAGAACGTGTTTCAGGGGATTATCAATGATAAGACGCTCCTTGGTGGCTTACGGAAGGACCTGGACGGCTACCGTTACGCCATGAAGGTCGAGGCGGACAGCGTCAAACTTTACGAAGATATGGCAAAGAAGGAGAACAGCGTTGAGATCGTGCAGCTCCTGTTGAAGATCGCCAATGAGGAGAAAAAGCATTACAATATCATGGAAAACCTTTACGATTTCGTGCTGGCGCCGCAGAATTATCTGGCGTGGGGGGAATTCAGCAACCTGAAGGAATTTTGAATAGAGAAGGGTGAATGGTGAAAAATTTTCAAGGTCCGTTCAACCAGCGGGCCTTTTTTATTGACCTGGGAAAAGCGGTTTCGCGCAAAGCACGCTAAGACCGCAAAGTAAAAACAACCAATTATCAGGTTTTAGCCTTTTACCCTTTTTGTTTGAGTATTTAGATTTTCTTTGCGACCTTTGCGACTTTGCGCGAGATAATGCCGTTTTTGGGTTGAATGGTGAAAGGAGAAATTATGCAGGATTTCCTCGATACGGCAATAATAGCCGCCAGCGCCGCAGGGGCATTGCAGCGGGAACGGCTCTGGCTTGAGCACGACATCGCGTTCAAGGGGGAGAGCAACCTGGTCACCGAGGTGGACACGGCCTGTGAAGAACTGATTGTTGGCGCAATCCGTGACAGGTACCCCGACCATGACATTCTCGCCGAAGAAAACGACTACGCCACGCTCTACTCATCCCACAAATGGATAATCGACCCACTTGACGGGACCACCAACTACGCCCACGGCTTCCCATGGTTCGGCATCTCCATTGCCCTGGAGATTGACGGCATGGTGCGAGCCGGGGTGATTTATCATCCGATGATGGACGAACTCTTTACCGCGGTAAAGGGAGAAGGGGGATTCCTGAACGGCGGACGGATCCATGTGTCTCGCCGTGCGCCGCTGAAGAACTCCCTGCTCGCCACCGGCTTCCCATACGACAGGAGCTGGGGAAATGAAAACAATTTCGCAAATTTCGAGAAATTTCAAATGGCGGCCCGGGCCGTACGCCGGGCCGGAGCGGCGGCCCTTGATCTCGCCTATGTGGCGGCCGGAAGGCTCGACGGTTACTGGGAGTGCAAGCTGAAACCGTGGGACGTGGCGGCGGGGATGCTGCTGGTGGAAGAGGCCGGAGGGGGGGTAACCAACCATGGCGGTGAGCCGTATTCCATCTACGACCACCGGATAGTGGCATCTAACGGCCTGATCCATGGGGAGATGCTGGGGATATTGAAGTCAGTGAGAAGTGAGAAGTGAAAAGCGTCTCACGTCTTACGGATATAACCCGCGCAGTTGCGACGCTTCCACCACCCGGCCGATTCCCAG
>JBGPID010000401.1:0-2999 GCA_041484725.1 Geobacteraceae bacterium
CGGATCTCCTTCTTACCCCAGGAGGCCAAAGACATATCCCTGACCTGATAATCGTAAAATGTCGTTGCGCTATCTATGGCAACATTTGTAGGCATCGATTTTCCTCCATAGTTGATTGGCTGCATAGCCATGCAATAAAATCATTTATACCATTTTTATGGGCAAGGGTCAAAATGAATCGGGAATGGCAAAGGCGACGTTACAATGCGTCGCCTTCGCCATTCCCGATTTTAATTCCCTGCTTGCATGTGGGCAGGATTATGCCGCTGATACGATACCGAATCAATAAAAGGTTCACGCAGCTTCATCGGCTCTTTCTGCCACTTCCTCTGCAAACAACTCGTCGAAGATCTCCTGGACGGTGGTGATCCGCTCCGCCTTCCAGGCATTGCTCCCGCAGAATACAAGACCAGTTTTCACATCACCGCGCTGTGCCCGGTCCAGGGCCTTGACAATGCAGAACCTCTCTCCCGATTCTTTATAGGTGCACTTTTTCAGGCAGCCGGTGGTGCAGAGTGTATCATTGAGCTGGTCATAGAGGACGACATCATCCTGATTCGTCAGGATGGCGCGCCCAGGCAGACCGGCCGGGCTCATTATCAGCCCGATATCCTCTTTCCGGCAATCGATATACATCTGCTTGAATTCATCGCTCGCGTCGCATTCGACCGTCGTGACGAAGCGGGACGCCATCTGCACGCCGTCGGCCCCCTGCTCCAGGGCATTCAACAGGTCGTACCGGTCCCAGATACCCCCTGCCGCGATGACCGGGATATCCTGCCCGTATTCGCTCCGGAAAAACTCCTTCACACCGCGCACCGTCGCATACTGGTCGTAGGCGCCCGTGCCGATATTTTCCATCTTCTCACCCAGATGACCGCCGGCCGTATCCGGGTCTTCCACCACCACGGCGTCGGGAAACCGGTTGTACCCCTTGTCCCATTTTTTGGCGATGAGCTGGGCGGCCCGCACCGATGAGACGATGGGAACCAGCGCCACTTCCGGGGCATGGGCGGTGAGCCCGGGCAGGGTCATGGGAAGCCCGGCGCCACAGATGATAATCTTTGCTCCCCCCTCAATGGACGCCTTTACCAGCAGCTCGAAATCGGAGAGGGCCACCATGACGTTGACGCCGACAATGCCGTCCGGGGCTATTTCGTAAGCCTTGCGTAATTCTGCTTTTAGACCGTCTGAATCGGCCTGGACATAATTATGTTCGTTATAGAGACCGCTGTTCAGGGCGATCCCCGCCGACGCCACAATGCCGATCCCGCCACATCGGGCCACGTGCCCGGCCAGCGAACCACCAGAGATCCGAACCCCCATGCCACCCTGGATGAGTGGGTAATTCACTTCATACTTGCCTATTTTCAATGGCTTTATCATGGCTGACCTCCGCTGCTTAACTGAATATTGATTCAGAGTAGCAGAAACAGCCGCTGATGATTGTAATAGTATTGTAAAAGGGGATAAATGGAAAAAGATGAAGGATGAATTATGAAGGATGAAAAAAGGCTTGAAGGCTGAAGACCGTTTTCTCTGACAGTCTTCAGCCTATCAACCTGAAGAAAAATTATTGACCGGCCACCGTTGAGCCCGCTACCTCCACACTGAACTCAGCGGCATTTTTCGGCACCCCGCTGAAAACGACGACAAAGGGGATCTCTTTGCCGGGTTGCACACCGAGATTGGCAAGGGAATCGCCGAACGGACTTCCCATGGCCTCTTCCATTTTCGCCATCGGCAAGGTTGTCAACTGCTCTTTGGAGAGAAGATTTCCACAATATGCTGTCTTCTGCATGAGCGTCTCCCCTTTCGGCCCCAGGACAATTGCCTTTACCTGTATGGAAGCCCGCGGCTTCTTGAAATTGTTGACCGCTTCGCCACTGATGACAAAGATATCTCCCGCCACCCGGTTTACCATGAAGGCCCCTTGCGGGTTTTTAATGGCTATCCCCCCTTCTTCAGCGGCCTCCATGCCTACCCATCTGGCAAGGAAAGAGAGCTTCAACTTGTCGAAGGCCGCCGGGCCCTCCTTGAAAACGTAGAAACCGAAACCGGCAATGGCCAATACAATCAGGACGGCAATCGCCGTAACTACTATCGCGAAAACGGAGCTTCCTTTTCTTCTTGTGGAGATGGCCAGCGGCGGCAACTCTTCTTCGGCGGTTGCTGGCGAGAGAGCAATAGATGGTGCGGACGGCAATTCCGGTACAGGTTCCGGGGTAACGGTCGTTTCAGGCAGGGCCGGTTTTATCTCCTCAGCTTTTGTCACCGCCGGTCCGGCAACTATGACGCCTCCGGCAATATCCCCGGAATCGATATGCTCAGTCTCAACTTCTTTAGTTTCTTCCTCCGCGGCAAATGTCGCGGTTTCCGCCTCCTTCTCCGGCAATGGCGGGACCGAAACTGCAGAGAAAACAAAGGTCTCTTCACTTTCTGCCGGGTGTTCCGGTTGCCACTCCATCCCCTGCATTTCAGCCTCAGGCGGAGCCGGTTCTTCACCGAAGGAAAATGCCTCATCCGTGGGTTGTCCGGCGGCAATGCCCTCCAAACCTTCACCTTCCTTCATTACAGCGGATTCGTCTGCGCCGAAATCTGCCGGAGCGAAGTCAAATCCCTCCGTTTCCACTGAACCGGCTGATACTGTCTCCGAAAGGCCGGATTGAGTGGCGCTATCTTCTCCTGCGAATGTGAATTCTCCGAACTCGAAACCCGTTGTTTCCCCCTTCCCGCTCTCCGGTGCGGCGGCCGCTCCGGCCGGCATGTCAGCCTGCTCTCCCTCAAAGGGGAATTCCCCGGGTGCAAAACCTTTCTCTTCCGGGGGGGCGGGTTCTTCCTTAACGGCAAAGAAATCCTCGCCGAAATCTTCTCGTCCCGCCTGGTCAGCACGACCTGCGACAGGTGTTCCAGCCGGCTCCTCCCAGGTTGTGCCGGCCGCTTCCGCAAACATCCGCCCTTCATCCCCGCCGGTTGACGGTAAAGCGGCCCCGCCCGGC
>JBGPID010000402.1:0-2994 GCA_041484725.1 Geobacteraceae bacterium
CCGATCAGTTCGGCTACGCGGTATTCGCCCAGGTGATCGAGGGGAATGAGGTAGTTGACGCCATTAAGGGGGTGAAGACCGGAAATAAGGGAGGCCATTCGGACGTGCCGCTGGAGCCGGTTATTATAACGTCGATGAAGCTTATTGAATAGCGGGAAAGGGCGAAGGGGGGAAGGGGGGACACGGAGAATTGGGGAAACGGAAAAGGGTGTGTAGGAGAAAAAAAGAATGCCTTAGATTTTGGTGATTCACATCTTTCGGGGCTCTTGTTTTGAGATCAGCCATTTATCGGCGTTGTCAATCATTTTGACCAGTTGACCTATGATCTGATTGTAAGTCAATTCCATGTCGGTTCTTTTGCTCACATCCAGATAACCACATCTGTTTGCGAATTCCAGCCAAACCTGTGTTTCGCATGCCTCACTCTCGGCATCACTCAGCTTGGCAACGAACGCCGGTTTATAACGTCTTTTGCGCCACCCTTCGGCGATGTTGGCGCATACAGATCGTGAAGAACGCCTTATCTGGTCAACAAGGGAGAATTTTTCTTCAGCTGGGAATCCCTTGGTAATCCGGAAAATCTCCATAGCAGCGTCCATAGCTTGCTGATATACGCGCAGTTCCTTATGACTATCGATTCTGTCCCCCACTCCCCGATTCCCCTTTTCTCCGATTCAAGGTTTCTCTACGCGGCCCCGCCCACTGTTATTTCCTCAATCAGCAGGGTCGGCTGGGCATCGGCGACCGGCACACCCTGCCCGTCCTTGCCGCAGGTGCCGATGCCGAACCCCAGGTCGCTTCCCACCATGACTATTTTCTTTAGCACGTCGGGGCCGTTGCCGGTCAGGGTCGCGCCCCGCACCGGCTCGGCTATTCTTCCATTTTCTATCAGGTACCCTTCGGTGACCTCGAAGACGAAGTCGCCGTTGACCGTGTTGACCTGCCCCCCTCCCATCTTTTCAACGAACAGCCCCTGATCCACGCTGCGGATGATCGACTCCGGGGAGGTTTCGCCGGGGGCGATGAGTGTGTTGGACATGCGCACGATCGGCTTTGCCCTGTACGATTCACGCCTGCCGTTGCCGGTGGAAGGGCAGCCATCTTTCATGGCGGTCAGCCGGTCGTAGAGATATCCTTTCAGGATGCCGTTTTCAACCAGGACGGTTTTCTGACCGGGGGTCCCTTCATCGTCGAAGTTGAATGAACCGCGGACATTGGGGATGGTGGCGTCGTCAATGACCGTGATTAGGGGGGAAGCGACCAGGGTTCCGACCTTTCCCGTATAGACCGACATCCCGGCCTGCGCCAGGTCCGCTTCCAGGCCATGGCCGACAGCCTCATGAACCATGGTGCCCCCGGCGTTGGCAGAAAGCACCACCTGCATCGGGCCAGCGGGCGCCCTTCTGGCCGAAAGCATCATGACCGCCCGTTTGGCCGCTCCCAGTGCGATCTCTTCGGGACCTCTTTCCCGGAATATTTCAAAACCGCTGTACCCTCCAACCGGCTCGTAACCGGTCTGGATTACGTTCCCTTCGCCGGCCACCGCCTGGACTATGAAGAGCGTGCCGGTGCGGCTTGTTTCGATGAATTCCCCCAGGGAATTGGCCATCTCTATCTTCACCATACTGTCCCGGTAGACTGCCAGCACCTGACGGATTCTGCTGTCAACATTCCGGGCGGTCCTGTCGGCCAGATTCACCAGGGCAACCTTGTCTTGCAGCGCTATTCCATCAGGCGGAAGCAGGATGGGAAACCCGGCATCCACAGTTTTTTGCCGCAGGTCGATGATGCGGTCGAAAATTTTCCCTTTTACCGCCCGGCTGACAGTTTCGGCAAGTTCAAGGAGGGCGGATTCCGTCACTTCATTGGAAAAGGCGTAAGCGGTGCGCAGGTCAGAAATTACCCGGAGCCCGACCCCGCGGTCGGTGCCGGCCAAAACCTTTTCTATCTTGCCGTCTTCGCAGATGACGGCCGTGTTCCGTCCCTCTTCGAAGTAGAGGTCGGCGAACTCTCCCCCCCCGGCCAGTGCCCGGCGGAGAATCCCGGCGATATCCAAGCTATCCAGCATGGCCGCACCCCTTTCCGCATGGGATGTCCGTCAGCAGGCCTGTACAGTTTGCCGGTTGCGGCACTTCAGTCATGGTAATCTCCTTACCCAGGGCATGCAGCAGGGCATCCAGGTCCCCCCCGGAAAAATGCGGGTAACCGATCCGGACGATCGCCCCTTCCCGCTCCACCGTGCTGAGGGTGGCCATCCCTTCATATGCCTCCAGGATGAACTTTAAATATACCAGATCATGCCTCTCTACCCGGAAATATCGCGCATGGGATGCAAACATGCCTGCACTGGCAATCTCAGGTTTCAACACTTCCTCCACTCCGCTCCCTGTAGGGCAACTTTTCCGGCGCGGCCGGGGATTTCCCCCATGTAAATTATGTGCTCGTGGGCCTTTCCGGCGTATTCCGCGACCGCTTCAGCCAGGGTGACGAAGCGCACATCCTGTTCCCGCAGGCGTTCCAGCAGGTCAATGAATACCGGCGCCATGGCCTTCCCCTCCAACTCTGCATGGATCGTATGGACATTCAGACCCGGCTTTAGCATGGAGAGGTAAAGGCCGTTAACGGTCTCCGGGGTGATTCCGTTTTCCCCCAGGACCTCATCCATGGTGGGCCAGGTGGTCGGGATCTGCAGGGTGGAAAAGCGCTTCTCCTCCATCACCGGGTAGAAAGGAGCATATCCCCTGGAGTCACTGCAGTACAAAAGGTGTAGGGAGTCCTGGATGTCCAGAGATTCCGCACTCACTGTCCATCCCGGCGCAGCGGTGGTACACGCCGGGTGCCCGAAGATCTCCTCGAACATGGCAGAGGCCCGGTCGAGTTCAACAGCGGCGGTCTTTTTCGACATCGCTGGAAGATAGTCATGCCATTTCACGTGGTCCCAGCAGTGGATACCGGCCGCATGGCCCATTTCTTCAGTTCTGCGTATTAACTCCG
>JBGPID010000403.1:0-2984 GCA_041484725.1 Geobacteraceae bacterium
AGTATGATCGTCATCATTAGAAAGGGGAAGCGGCTGGAATATGAAAATTGAATGTCCCTCATGCCATTTGTCCGGTAAGGTCAATGAACTGGAACTTCCCCCCGATGGTCGCGAACTTAAATGTCCGCGCTGCAAGAAGGGCTTCCATGTGAAAAAACCGCCTCCTCCCGCCGGAAACCAGGATCTGATGAATATCTGCCCGGCCTGCCAGTATTCAACATTTACCGATGAGATGTTTGCCGTCTGTCCGAAGTGCGGTCTGGTGGTAAGCAGCTACCGGGAAAAACTCCGCAAGCAACAGGAACTGGAGCAGGCGCAGCGGGACCGGGAAGTGCTGACACGCTCTTACAGAAATCCTGATCTCAATCTGGCCCCGCCGGAGGAAGGCGCACCGGGAAAGCCCGGCTTCCCGCAGCCGATCCTGCTGACCGGATGGATATGCATTGCCATTGGAGGAGCGCTTCTCATATACGGCTTGGCCGGTCTTATGAACTATTACGGTAAGGACTGGCAGACGGCACTCTCAGAGCCTTTTGTGGAGCCGATATCCGAAACGAGTCTGTTCTTCCGCCTCGGTTTCATCCCCTGGCTGATAACGCTGTTCAGTGTATATTTAATCGCCCTTGCCGGGCTGTTCCTGGCGCAGAGAAACGGGGCGCGCAAGGAACTGATACGAGGCGCATGGGTCGGTCTCGCGTTGGGCGTTATTCACGAGATTGGCGATTTCATCGATTGGGTGAGGATTTCGTCGAGCACACCGTCAATATCCTATCTATTCACCGGCATCATGAATTCCCTGTTATGGATCGTCCTCTGGAGCGCCCCTGTTCTCGCGCTCATCTGGTTTCTCAGGAGCGACCGGATACTCCGGGAGGCAGCGGAAATTAATCATAGGTCTTCCGTAATAGATAAAATATAAGCGCGGCAATAAGCGCTCCGCCGACCACTACTCCTCCTGCAAGCTTGCGTTTATTGCGCTGCTCGGCGATTTTCCCCAGGGCGTCGGCGAGCTTGTTCAGTTCGCTGTTGATCTGCGTCGACTCCTGCTTAACCTTCTCCACATCCACATCATGAAACAGGGTATGGAACCTGTTCCTCACGGAAAACAGCCCCTTTTCCAGCTTGTCGGTATCCACCCCTTCACCCTTGAACGCGTCGATATCACCCCCGATGGAGACGATCAGCCCTTCGGTCTGCTGCATGGCCTCCTTGATAGCCCTCGCCTGCTCGTAACTGTGGCATTGGGTGCAGTTCTTTTCATTGATGATGTCGAGGGACGCCTTGACCACCAGATGGTTGCTATGGCAGTTGACGCAGGTTGGTCCACCTTTGCCGAGTCTCCGGCCATGGGCGCTCTGCAGGTAATCTTTCATTACCCCCACATGACAGCGGCCGCAGAAGGCGGGAATATCCGCTTCTTTCGGGGCGCCGAGAAAGCCCCGAGCCGGACTCATGGCATTGACCGCGTCCTTCGGGTCTCCGCCGTGGCAGTCATTGCAGAGGACGCCGTTTGCGGCATGGATGCTATTGCGCCAGAGCTTCACCGGCTCACCCAGCCTGCCGGGCTGGCCGCTGTGGCAGCGGATGCAGACAATTTCCTCCTGCGCCGCTGCATTGGCGGCAGCGTACAGGCTGGGCATTCCCATTACAAGGAAAATCAAGCTCAAACGGGCAAATGGCTTATTCATCTTTCGTCTCTCTTGATTCATGAATAGTGGCCCCATACCATCAGGGCGATGAAGATGAGTATCCCGACAATTGAGCAGGCCGTGAACAGCGGGCGTTTCAGGGGATGTTTTTCCCTGCCCCGGTCGATAAAGGGAAGGAGGGCAAGAAAAGTCATGGCTAAGCCCTGTATGGAGAGCCCGACGAATTCGTTGGGGAAGAGCTTCAGGGTCTGGTAGTTGGCGAGGAAATACCATTCCGGCTTGATGTGGGCAGGGGTCTGGAAGGGGTTGGCCTGGACAAAGGCGTCTTTCGGGAAAAATATGTAGGGAGAAAAGAAGAGGACGGCGGCGAACAGGGCAAAATAGACGGCAATCGAGGTCATATCCTGCAACAGATAGTTGGGAAAGAAGGGGATGCCTCCCGGATGATCATCATACCTGAATGCTTTCCCCTGCCAGCGGTTGCTGGTATTGTCGAGTCCGAACGGCGGGGTGGAGACGCCGATCCTTTCCAGGAAAAAGAGGTGGAGCCCGGCGACAGCGGCTATCAAAATGGGAATCACCGCTACGTGGAGGGTGTAGAAGCGCCCCAGGGTGGGAGCGCCTACCAGTTTGCCGCCGCGCAGGAACTCGACGAGGAATTGGCCGATGTAGGGGATCGCACCGACGCTGTTGGTGGCAACGGTGGTCGCCCAGAACGAGAGCTGGCTCCAGGGGAGGAGGTAGCCTGTCAGGCAGGTCGCCAGGACCAGGTTGAAAAGGATGAATCCCGACAGCCAGTTCAACTCCCGCGGGCTCTTGTAACTTCCCATGAACAGTACGGAAAACATGTGGAAAAGGACGAACAGGACCATCATGTTGGAGCCGACCGCATGGCACAAGCGGATGAGCCAGCCGAACTGCACCCTGTTCATGATCGTGGTGACGCTGCCGAAGGCCTTGTCCGCTTCGGGGACATAGTAGACAAGGAGAAGAATCCCGGTTGCCACCTGCATGACAAAAATGAAGAGAAGTATGCTCCCCATTGAATACCAGAAATTGATGTTGGCTGGCAGGAGGTAACCGGTCAACTCCTTTTCCACCAGTTCCTTTATCCCCAGCCGCACCTCGCACCAGTTATAGACACTTTTCAAAAATCTCATGCTTGTCTCCTATACGGTCAAGACGGGACAGAAACAGGACTAATTTGAGCGGCAGTGGGGCAATATCACGTTCCATGTTCAAGGTTCCAGGTTCGAAGTAAAAACCCTGAACCCTGAACCGGATGTATATTTGGCATTTCTTTCCCTTCTCGTGTGTAATTACCCGTCAGCCGAT
>JBGPID010000404.1:0-2974 GCA_041484725.1 Geobacteraceae bacterium
AGTGATCCAGAAACTCACCCCTGATATAGGATATCTGCACCGCGGTGTGGAGAAGCTGGCGGAACACCGCACCTATCACCAGACGATCCCGCTGACCGACCGGCTCGACTATCTTTCGCCCATGCACAACAACCTGGGGTATGTCCTGGCGGTGGAGAAGCTGCTCGGCATCGAAGCGCCGGAAAGGGCGCGGACCGTCCGGGTCATCATGGCCGAACTGACCCGTCTCATGTCCCATCTGCTCTGGCTTGCCTGCCACGCCCTCGATATCGGCGCCATGACCGTCTTCATCTACTGCTTCCGTGAGCGTGAAGCGATCATGGACATCTATGAGCGGATTTCCGGCGCCCGCATGACCACCAACTTCTTCAGGGTCGGAGGGCTTTCCAAGGATATCTACGACGGGTTCGAGGGGGACGTGCGGAAGATTGTCGCCGAATTCCCCGGCCACTTCGAGACCTACGAAGGGCTTCTGACCAGGAACACCATCTGGCTGCAGAGGACCGTCGGCAACGGGGTGATTTCCGCGGAGGAGGCCATCGATTTCGGCATAACCGGCCCGGCCCTGCGCGGATCGGGGGTCGATTGGGACTTGAGAAGGGACATCCCCTACTCGGGCTATGAAAATTATACCTTCAAGGTCCCGGTGGGGGTTGAGTGCGATACCTTTGACCGGTACAAGGTGCGGCTTATCGAGATGCGGGAGTCACTGAATATCATAGCACAGGCACTCGATTCCCTCAAGCCGGGGCCGGTTCTGGCAGACGCGCCGCAAGTCTGCTATCCGCCCAAGGAAGAGGTCTACAATACGATCGAGGGGCTCATCCACCACTTCAAGATCGCCAGCGAAGGATTTCCGGTCCCTGAAGGGGAAGTTTACCAGGGTGTCGAGAACCCGAAGGGGGAACTGGGGTATTACATAGTCAGTGACGGCACGGCAAAACCTTACCGGATGAGAATACGGCCACCCTCATTCGTGAACCTGCAGGCCATAGAAAAGATGTGCAAAGGGGCCATGCTTGCCGACCTGGTCGCGGTTATCGGTTCCCTCGACATCGTCCTCGGAGAAATTGACCGCTAGTCACGAAAAGGAGATGGAGTTGATGAGCATTGCTCCGGCTGAAGATACCCTGACGGAAGAAATCGATCTTGCCCCGGCCAATATGGTGATCGACAGGTACATCACCCTCCCGGGAAACCTGATGCCGGTGCTGCAGGGGATCCAGGAGGAGTACGGCTATGTGCCGAAACCGACCATCGACCTGGTCGCCGAAAGGTTGAATGTCTATCCCAGCCAGATTTTCGGGGTATTGACCTTCTATGCCCAGTTTCACCTGAAGCCGAGAGGGAGGTTCATCATCCGCGTATGCGTCGGCACGGCCTGCCATGTGCAGGGGGCGGAACGGATCGTGGAAACGTTTTTCGACAGGCTCCATATCGGCCATGCGGAGACCACGGAAGACCTCCGTTTCACCTTCGAGAAGGTGGCCTGTCTCGGCGCCTGCGGCATGGCGCCGCTGGCCATGGTCAATGACGCCACCTATGGCCAGATGAAGGTCCAGAAGGTCGACGAGATAGTCGCCGATTACAGCCGGAGGCCGATCTAGATGGAGGGAGCAGGCAATTTTCCAGCAGGGGACAGGCCATTGATGAGTGAAGACGCGGCAATAAAAATACTGATCTGCCAGGGGACCGGCGGGATTTCCATGGGCGCCAGAGATGTGGAGGCGGAATTTCTCAAGGTGATCGGCGAGAAGGGGATTAACGCCATTGTCGGCAAGCGCTGCGATGTCATCAAGACCGGCTGCCGCGGCCTCTGCGCCAACGACGTGCTGGTCGATATCATTACCCCGGAGCTGGGCCGGGTTACCTACGATTTCGTCAGGAAGGAAGAAGTAGCCCGGATAGTCGATGAGCATATAGTCAAACAGACCCCCATGGAGAAGCGGAAGGCCAAGGAGTACTACAACAGGTTCGTCAACGCCCAGCTCAGGGTGGTCATGACCGGCTGCGGCCAGATAGACCCGGAGAGCCTCGACGCTTACCTGGCGGAGGAGGGGTTCAAGGCGATCGCGAAATGCGTCAGTGAGATGAAGCCCACCGAGGTCATCGAGGAGGTCAAGCGGTCCGGACTGCGCGGCCGGGGAGGGGGAGGATTCCCGACCGGGATGAAGTGGTCGTTCTGCGCGGGGGCGCCGGGCAAATTGAAGTACCTGATCTGCAACGCCGACGAAGGCGATCCGGGCGCCTTCATGGACCGCTCCGTTCTGGAAGGGGACCCCTACTGTGTCATCGAAGGGATGATGATCGCCGCCTATGCCATCGGCTGCACCTCCGGCTACGTATATGTGCGGGCCGAATACCCCCTGGCCATTGAACGCCTGCAGAAGGCCCTGGATACATGCTACGAGAAGGGGTACCTGGGGAAGAACATCCGGGGGTGGGGGTTCGACTTCGACCTGCGTATCAAGAAAGGGGCGGGCGCCTTCGTCTGCGGCGAGGAGACCGCCCTCATGGCCTCCATCGAGGGTGAGCGGGGGATGCCCCGGCCCCGGCCGCCGTTTCCGGCCATCAAGGGTCTCTGGGGGAAACCGACCAACATCAACAACGTGGAGACCTTCGCCAACATTCGCCATATCATTCTCAAGGGGGCCGACTGGTTCGCCTCCCTGGGCACCGAGACCACCAAGGGGACGAAGATTTTCGCGGTGACCGGCAAGGTGAAGCATACCGGCCTCGTGGAGGTCCCGGCCGGGATGACGGTACGCGAGGTCATCTATACCGTCTGCGGCGGGATCGCCAACAACCGCAAGTTCAAGGCGGTGCAGGCGGGCGGTCCGTCGGGTGGCTGTATACCGGCGGAAGTGCTCGATACGCCGGTAGACTACGACTCCCTGATCAAGGCGGGCGCCATGATGGGGTCGGGCGGTCTGGTTGTCATGGATGAGACCACCTGCATGGTGGACGTGGCCCG
>JBGPID010000405.1:0-2972 GCA_041484725.1 Geobacteraceae bacterium
AGGCGGCTTATACGCGCCAGACAAATGTACCGTGGGGAATCTCGGAATCGGGCTATTACCGTTTTGATGGGGCGATGAACTACCAGTATCGGGGTTTCGGCGTGCCGGGGTTGGGGTTGAAACGCGGCCTCGGCGAAGATCTGGTGATTGCGCCATATGCTTCGATACTCGCACTGTCACTCGACCCTCAGGCAGTAGTGCACAACCTTGCTCACCTTACCCAGCAGGGGATGCTTGGCTATGCAGGTTATTATGAGGCAGTTGACTATACCCCTAGTACATCAGGGCGTAAATAAGGCCAAGGATCGGGTAAGATAGAGGCAAATCGCATTTGAAGAGAAAGCCATGCCCGGTCCCAAGCCTGAGAAAATCGAGTTAAGTGAGAGGGTACGCGATGAGCTGGCGAAGCTGGCAGCGCGGCCCAAGACGGAACAGCAGAAAGCGCAGCGCGCGCGGATCATATTGAGAGCAGCAGAGGGCAAGAACAATAGCGAGATAGCACGCGAACTGAGCCAGTCGGTGGATATGGTGCGACTATGGCGGCGACGATGGATCGAGCTGCTGCCCATTGTCCTGGAAGATCTGAGTGTGGAAGAGCGGCTGGAAGACTTGCCGCGACCAGGAGCGCCATCGCAATTCACAGCTGACCAGATTTGCCAGATGGAGCAAATGGCCTGTGAAGCGCCAGAGAAGATGGGCCGCCCCATCAGCCAGTGGACAGGGCGGGAAATTGCTGACGAGATGATCAAGCGAGGCATTGTGCAGACCATCTCCCGACGCCACGCCGCGCGGCTGCTGAAAAAGGGGCGATACGGCCACACCTGATGCGCTACTACCTGAACCAGGAACCTGACCCACTGTCGGACGAGAAGATCGAGGACATCAATGGGCTGTATCGCACGGCCCAGGAGCGAACAAAACGCGGGGAGGGGACCATGAGCACTGATGAGATGACCGGGGTGCAGGCGCTGGAACGCAAACATCCTGACTTGCCGACCCAGCCCGGACGGGTGCTGCGTCGGGAGTTCGAGTACAAACGTCATGGGACCCTGTCCTTCATCGTCAATT
Source organism: Geobacteraceae bacterium (assembly GCA_041484725.1). Lineage (GTDB taxonomy): Bacteria > Desulfobacterota > Desulfuromonadia > Geobacterales > Geobacteraceae > JBGQDJ01. The sequence goes on from JBGPID010000405.1 coordinate 1,069, forward strand.
TCGATGTGGCCTCTGGACGGGTCGGACAGGTGTCCGCTGGACCTACTCGCACGGAAGAGGATTTTGCCACCCACATTCGCTGCACCGTGGAGTCCGACCCTGCCATTCGCCAATGGCATTTCATTGTAGACAATCTCAACACCCACCAGTCCGAAGCCCTGGTTCGCTACGTGGCCGAAGAATCCGACCTTGACATCGACCTGGGGGTCAAAGGCAAATCCGGCATCCTGGCTTCGATGGATACCCGTGCTCTCTTTCTCTCCGACCCCACCCATCGCATCGTCTTTCACTACACCCCCAAACACGCTTCCTGGATGAACCAGATTGAGATCTGGTTCTCCATTCTGGCTCGCAAGCTGCTCAAACGCGGCAACTTTTTGTCTGTCGCCGACCTCAAGGCCAAAGTCCTGGCCTTTGTTGATTACTTCAACCGAACAATGGCAAGACCTTTTCGCTGGACTTATCAAGGAAGGGCCCTTGCCGCTTAACTCTTGGTTCTTTTGTGCCGCACTCTACTAACCATTGGTGCTAGTTTGACAAGAGCATGAGGTTCTCCGAAGCTGTTAGGTGCGAAGCCAACAGCCAAGGGGGAACCTCATGACAACTGAAGAGTTTATCATTGCTTTGTTTTGTGAGATAGACGACCGAATGGGCATCATACCGAAACATCGGCAAGCACACCTGTGGCCGAGCGAGCTGGTGACCATTGGGGTGTTGTTTGCGCTGAAGGGCGGATACTTTCGGGCGTTTTATCGATGGCTCGAGCGCGACTTTGCGCAGTTGTTTGGCGAGCTGCCAGAGCGGACGCGCTTGCAGCGGCTGTTGCTCACTCATCAAGACTGGTGCGCGTGTTTCCTGGCTGAGCCGACCTTCTTCACAGTCATTGACAGTTATGGGGTCGAGTTGATCCACCCCATTCGTGAGGGACGCAGCTTGCGTCAGATCGGTAAGAAAGGCAAGTCTAACTGGCGCTGGATTGTAGGTATGAAGTTGTGCTGGCTGCTCAATGACCGCGGTCAGGTGATTGCCTGGGACTGGAACACCGCCAACGTCGCCGACAAGGTCTTCTTGCCGATGATTGTTCCCTATGAAGGCCAGACCATCGTTCTGGCAGATGTCGGGTTCAAGAATGCCGAGGGTATCCCTGCCAACCTCAAGCTGTGCCCGCGCGGTACCTGGAACGAGCGTATGTTGGTTGAAACCGCTCTGTCGCTTGTCACCATGGTGTGTGGCTTGAAGAAAGTCTTTCATCGAACCCGTCATCATTTCCAATCTCGCCTGGCCTATGTCTCGGCCATGTTTAATACTTTGCTGGCACTCAATCGTACTCTTCAACCAAACGCTCAGCCTCAAGACCGGCTTTTTCATCTGGCTCAGTACTCTTTGTGAGCTAGCACCAATGGTTAGTAGGTCGCCCTAAAGTTCTTCCTGCGCCGCCAGCGGCGTCGGCAGGCCGTCCAAGCTGCACACGTTCTTTTCCTGGCGATAGGAGGCCAGGCCATCCGCGCCTTTTGCATTGGCCCAGCGCGCCATCTGGTCGCGATCCTCGACGAATTCGAAGAGCGGCACGCCGTACCCACAGGAATCGCGCACTTCGATGATGTCAGCGACGATGATCTGCCGGTAGCCGAAGGGGAGCGTGAAATTCCCGGCCAGCTCGTCCCAGCCCGGTTGACCCGGCAGCACCGTTGAACCAGTACCGAACAGCCGGACGATGTTCGGCGCGCCATCGAAGGCGCAGAACATGAACGTCACCCGCCCGTTTTCGAGCAGGTGCGCGGAGGTCTCGTTGCCGCTGCCGGTCATATCGAGGTAGGCCACGCGGTCCGGCGAGAGGATGCGGAACGTGTCGGCCCCTTTTGGCGAAATGTTGACGTGGCCCGTATCGCTGAGCGGTGCCGACC
>JBGPID010000406.1:0-2971 GCA_041484725.1 Geobacteraceae bacterium
CAAAAAACTGGCCAGGTGCCGTTAACACCTGGCCGTGTTGCTTGTCTATCCGCAGCGGGGTCACGCCGACACCGGAGCGATTCACGCGATGAAAACTCTATCAAAACCCGGAAAGCGATGCAAGCCCAGAATTTTCTCTTCCCCCCACGGGAGGCCGCCGGCTGGGCAAGATGAGCCCGCAACGTGTTTCTTAACGGGTTTCACGACGGGTGACTTAGACGCATGGCCGGCGGCCTCTCATGTTTTCCCCGCGGGATCCGATTGCCGGCAATCCACCGATCGCTGTTTTGCCGGCAAGGAATACCCCGTTTGGCGTGTACTTGATTGCTGGCAATCTACGGCCGTTTTGCCCCCCCCATGCGGTAAGGACATAAAAACCCGTTCCCAAAGGCCAGGCGGGTTTTGCCTGGCCGGCGTTTACTTGTACCCCCAAATAACTGTAAACAGGGTCGCCAGTAATCTGGGGTTGGTGTTGCTCTGGCTTTCCCGCTGGGGGGTTGCCTGATGGACTGGAAAAACCCCGCGGAAGTGCTTGATTGGGAATCGGCCAGAGCAACCCGCAAAAAAACCCTAGAGGCCGTGTGGAAGCAACGCTGGTACCCCCTACTCTATGGGCTGCCCAGCGATGCCAGGATGCCCCAGGACAGGCCGCCGGTGGTATCCCTGGGGGTAGATCATCACCAAATGGCTGGCGAGTCCTTCCAGGGGCGTTTGCAACGTCTAGACCATGCCCCCCCAGGTACGCCGGAAAACGATAATTACATTCCCAGGATGGTTGCCTGGGATCCCGACCGGGAGGAAGTGATTTTCTCGCCGGCGGCCAAGCGGGCCACGCGCGACAAGAAGATCAAAGCCGGCTGCCTGGCGCAAGACGGCCTGGGGGCAAAAGCGAATCGGGAATTAGCGTGTGGGCTGCTAGGCGGTGAAGTGGTTTGCACGTCGGGGCATCACTTCCGCATCGGGTACGAGTGTGGAAATCGCTATTGCGTGACGTGCGGGCCGAAGGGCGCCAGGAAGTTATTTGCTCAAAAACATGAATCACTTTTTCAGGTCGCCCAGCGTCTTTTGCTCTGCTGGGATCTGAATTGCAAACAATGTTACCGGATCCGGAAGGAACCGGGAGAGCACAAAACAGAGCTGCCGCACTGGCCGCCAATGCCAGGGGAAAAACCACGGATGGTGATCGCAAAAATAGATTTCACAGTGAAAAACACCGGCCAGGCTGCGCCGGAACTGATTCGAGAATTAAACCGCTGTATCCGGCGATTTTGTCGCGCGATTGAACGGCTGGGTTGGGTTGAAAATCGTCAGAGCTATGGCCTGGCAACGTGCGATGAGCTGGGCGGGGGCAATACCAACATCCACGCGCACGGCGTCTACGTCGGGCCGTGGCTGCCGCAGGACAAGAATAAGTTGCAGCTCTCTAATCTCTGGGCGGAAATTACGGGTTATGATGGGTTGCTCCCCCGCTCTATGTCTGGCGGAAAGGCATGCCGTGGGACTGTTCGCCGTAGAGGGCGCGATTCGCGGACGGCGCATTTTCGGGGGGGCTTTATTCTTTCGATCAAACCCGCAAAAGACTTCGCGGAAGCTCTGTACCACGCCATTAAGTACCCCGCGAAGTTTGCCGAGCTGGCCGCGCCGGAACGGCTAGCGGATCTGGAATTGATTTTCCACCGGGTTCGCCGTTTCCACTGTTTCGCGGCTTTCTACAATCCCCAGGTGGAAAAATCGGAAGTGATTTGTCGGAGTTGTCCTAGTTGCGGATCCAAGCTGCTAGACCGCGGGCCGTGGCGGCTGCTTAGTTCCGCGGTTTTGCGAAGTCTGAAGGATCTAGATGCCTTTGCGCTGGAGATGAACCGCTATAAGGCGTTGAAAACCCCCGACCGCGGACCCCCCTAGTAATACGGGTAAGTGTTCACTGGCCGGCGAAGTGTAACCCATCGCATTTTAGCCCGGTGAGCGGTTGCCCGACCGCTAATTGCTCAGTACGAAGGAAAATTCCGGATCTGGTAAGCGAAAGGCAGGCACAGCAAACATTCAAAGGGCGCTGGCCGTCAGCGCGGAGCAGTCCTCTGTCTGTCGGGGTGTATCCAGCAATCGGGGCAGCCACGCGCGGCGGGATCTGTTCGCCGTAGAAAATCGGCCAACAGAAATCACAGATGCAATGCTCGTTTTTACTCAAGCGCTCTCGCCCTTTTGCAAAATCTGTAAGGCGCGAATCAGGTGGATGTCCACCGGGCAGTTGATACTTGGGACGCTGGCGAGGCATTTGCACTCCGTCGTCAGGATACGGGAACCGTCAATTTGCACAAACATCATTCGACGCTGTAGCAGGTGACGGTGCCAGACGATTTCGAGCGTGCCGAACTCGGGATCCAGACTTCTTTTTCTTCGGGGCATATCGGGCTCCGCAAAACGGACAGAATTTTGGCTTACGTTCGTCAGCCCACTGGAATTGCCGGCGGCAATGCTGGCAATGGAAATCGCTCCAGCATCCATCTACAATGGCCGGCTGTTCGATCAGAACTGGCTTTTTTGGCACTGTTTCTCCCTAGGCCAATTTGGCTTTTTCTTCAGGAACGGGATCAAATGCGTGAGTGGTGGGCGGAAAGTGTTCTTCTTGCATAAATCCGCATTGCTGGCATTCGGCTTCCTTCGCTACTGTGGCTTGCGTTTCGTAGTGCTGACGGGTTGCGGCCAGGTCACGGGGGGCGGGGCCGATTCCGCGGCCACTCAAAACGGCATCCACGATGGCTTCTAAATTGGTGATCTGTTCGGAAAGTTTCATCATGCCAACCATTCTGGCCGGCCTGGCCGCCGGCGTCTAGATTACGAAAGTATCATTGCCGGCACACCGGATTCCGGCATGCCGGCAATGGACGCCAGCTATTTTGGGACGGTTACGATCAGACGCGCCAAAAGTGACGGAAGGGGCGTGGTCGCGTCTGAAATTTCCGCAACAAAGGTA
>JBGPID010000407.1:0-2969 GCA_041484725.1 Geobacteraceae bacterium
AGCTTGGAGGAGAGTGAACAGTTGAACAGTTGAACAGATACCAGTTGAACAGAGACCAGTTGAACAGTGGACAGTAAAACAGTTAGAATCTTGAGTGGTTTCTACTGTTTAACTGTTCCACTGTTCCACTGTTTAACTGCCTTCTACTTACTTGACTGCTGCCAGACACTTGGGACAGATGGTTGGGTGTTCCGTGTCTCCACCGATCTCCTCGTCATAGCACCAGCAGCGCTCGCACTTGGCTCCCGGTGCGGCGGTGACCCGGATCAGCATCCCCGGTATCCCTTCAGCCTCATAAAATTCGCCGCTCAAGGCTTCCACCAGTTCGACCTTCGACACAATGAAGATGCTCTTCAGTTCGCTGGCGTAACCCCGGAGAAATTCGCCAAGTTCAGGGGATGCGGCGATAGCGACCGCCGCGTCGAGGGAGTGGCCGATCACCTTCTGCACCCGGGCCTGCTCCAGTGCCCTGGAGACCTCGGCGCGGACCTTGATGAGCCGCTCCCAGCGCTCCACCAGCCCGTCATTGCGCTGTTCCGGCCTTAAGGGCGGGAATTGCGCCAGGTGGACGCTCTCTTCCGCCTGCCGCGGCATGTAGCGCCAGACCTCGTCGGCGGTGAAGGAGAGGAGCGGGGCGATCAGCTTGACAATCGCCTCCAGGATCTGGTACATGGCGGTCTGGGCGCTCCGCCGCTCCGGGGACTCTTTGCGGCTGGTGTAGACGCGGTCCTTGAGGATGTCCAGGTAGAAGGCGCTCATCTCCACGGTGCAGAAGGAGTTGACTGCATGGTAGAGAACATGGAACTCATGTGCGTCATAGGCATTGAGGACCTTTTCCTTGAGCAGCTCCAGCTGGTGGAGCGCCCAGCGGTCGATCTCCGGCATCTCCGCGAAGGGAACGCCGTCCTGTGCCGGGTCGAAATCGCTCAGGTTCCCCAGGATATAGCGGCAGGTGTTGCGGATGCGCCGATAGGCCTCGGAAAGGCGGGTGAGGATCTCCGGCGAGATGCGTATGTCGTCTCGGTAATCCTGGGCCGCCACCCAGAGGCGGAGCACTTCTGCGCCGTATTTCTTGATGACGTCTTCCGGCGCCACCACGTTCCCCACAGACTTGCTCATCTTCCGCCCCTGCCCGTCCACGACAAAGCCGTGGGTGAGGACGCTCCGATAGGGGGCACTCCCCCGGGTGCCGACGGAGGCCAGGAGCGAGGAGTGGAACCAGCCGCGGTGCTGGTCGCTCCCCTCCAGGTACATGTCGGCCGGCGCGCCGAGATACGGCCGGTGTTCCATGACCGCGGCAAAGGAGACGCCGGAGTCGAACCAGACGTCGAGGATGTCCATCTCCTTGTCGAATGCGCCCTTGCCGCAGGAGGGGCAGGCCGTTCCCGGCGGCAGAAGCGCATCTGCCTCCCGCTCGTACCAGATGTCCGAACCCTCTTTTTCGAAAAGGTCGGCGACATGGTGCATGATCCGGCCATCGGCCAGGACCTCGCCGCACCCCTTGCAGTAGAATGCCGTGATCGGCACCCCCCAGTTGCGCTGGCGGGAAATGCACCAGTCGGGACGGTTCTCGATCATGCCGTAGATCCGTTCCTTCCCCCACTTGGGGATCCAGGCAACCCGTTCGATCTCCTCCAGCGCCTTGGCCCTGAGATCGTTTCTGTCCATGGCAATGAACCACTGTTCTGTGGCGCGGAAGATGATCGGCTTCTTACAGCGCCAGCAGTGGGGGTAGGAGTGGGTGACCTCACCGGCGAAGATCAGCGCCCCTACCTCTTGCAGCTTGTCGATGACGCTTTTATTGGCGTCGAAGACGAACTGGCCGGCGAAGAACTCGATGTTCGGCAGGAAGCGGCCGCGGTTATCGACCGGGTTGTAGATATCCAGGCCGTACTTTAGGCCGAGTTCGTAGTCGTCCTGGCCATGCCCTGGCGCCGTGTGGACGCAGCCGGTCCCCGCCTCCAGGGTCACGTGGTCGCCGGGGAGGATGATCGAATCACGGTCGTAGAAAGGGTGCCGGCAGCGCTTCTGCAAGAGGATATCGGCCCCGAATAAAGCGATGACCGAGCCGGAGACGCCGGTTGCCTGCCGGAAGGCGTCCAGGAGCCCATTCGCTACGATCAGCACCTCGCTCCCAGTATCCAACGCCACATATTCCAGCTCCGGATGGATGGCTATGGCCAGGTTGGCAGGGAGGGTCCAGGGGGTGGTGGTCCAGATCACCACATGTACCTGCTTCCCGGCCAGCTGCGGCAGCGCCGGGGAGATGTCGTCCTTCAGGGGAAATTTCACATAGATGGAGGGGGACCTGTGGTCGGCGTACTCCACCTCCGCCTCGGCCAGTGCCGTGCCGCACGAGGAGCACCAGTGGACCGGTTTTTTTCCCTTGTAGAGGCCGCCGTTTTCGGCGAAGCGGGCCAGTTCGCGGGTGATGGTCCCCTCGTAGCTGAATGCCATGGTGAGATAAGGGTTGTCCCATTCCCCGAGGACACCGAGGCGCTTGAATTCATCTCCCTGGATCGCGACGAATTTGGCCGCGTAGTCACGGCACATCTTGCGCATCTGGAGCTTGTTCACTTCGTGCTTTTTCCCTCCCAGGTTCTTTTCCACCTGGAGCTCGATGGGGAGGCCATGGCAGTCCCAACCCGGCACGTAGGGGGCATTGAAGCCGCTCATCCGCTTGCTTTTCAGGATGATGTCCTTGAGGATCTTGTTCAGGGCGTGGCCGATGTGGATGTGGCCGTTGGCGTAGGGGGGGCCGTCGTGGAGGATATATTTCGGCTTGTCCTTGCCGGCTGCTACCAGCTTTTCATAGAGGGAGCCCTTCTCCCACTGTTCGAGGATCTCCAGCTCCTTCTGGGCCAGGTTGGCCTTCATGGGAAATGCGGTGGCCGGCAGGTTAAGGGTCTCTTTATACTCCATGGAACGTCCTCCATTCGCATCGGTTGCTTTTCGTGAAACAATATAAA
>JBGPID010000408.1:0-2969 GCA_041484725.1 Geobacteraceae bacterium
GATGTCGGAGATGCTGTCCACTTTGGGATTGTCCGCAGGCAGCTGGACGATGATGCTGGAGAGTATCTTGTCCTTGTCGAAGGCGAAGTCATGGTAGACCATGAAGTTGCCGGAGTACGGCCGGTCGTCGGCACCGATGCTGATCACGTAACGGGCGTCCAGGTCACGGAATACGTACCGGCAGACGGCCTTCAGGGCCTCAGGTTCGACGTAGACATACAAACGTCTGTCGTTGGGAAAGTCGGCCCGCAGTATTGAGGAGCCAAATTTCTCTTTTAACTGATTGAGTCTTGCGCGAGCATCCATTTATTTACCTCTTCTGTAAAACGTGCCTGCGCGCTGTAGCGCTTCGGCGCGCAAGCGTGCGACGTTAATGATTTTCACTCTTATCACTTCTTGGGCATGCCACCCAGCCATTTGAAGTAGCGTTTTATTTCGCCGTAGAAATTGTGGGCGGAGTAACGATAGCAGTCCGCCTCAAGTACATAGCCGCAGAGCCAGGGCGCGGCAACGCGCCGGGTCGCCCCGCCGAGTTTGGAGATGACGTAGGTGACCAGGAATACCAGCCCCAAAACCACCATGAGCGCCAGCGGGGCGAACAGGGCGGTGCCGTTTACCGCGTCAAGCCCGGCCCACGGCCCGCTCATCATCGGCGCGGCGTCGGCCAGGGTGGCGCCGAACCCCTGACGGCTGGCGTTAAGCGCATGTTTCATGACGCTGTAGGCTATTGCCGGCACGGTGCCGAGCATTATGCAGGCCGCCGCCAGAAAGAGCTGCGGCAATTGCATGAGACCACCCACTTCTAGCTTCCCCTTCCCGGCCGAGGCGATAACCAGGGTGCTTTGACGAGAGAGGAAGCTTACCCCGAAGAATTTGATGAAGGAGGCAAGGGTTAAGGCGCTGGTCATGATGGCGACGAGCGCGCAGACCGCCAGATATCTGGCCGAACCGCTCCCCTGGACCGCTGCCACGTAGATGCTCCACTTGCTGACGAAGCCGTTGAAAAGGGGCACGCCGGAGATGGAGAAGGAGGCGATCAGGGTGGTTACGGCGGTGAGCGGCATGTATTTCATCAGCCCACCCAGTTTGTTCAACTCCTGGCTGCCGGTGGCCATTTCTATGGAGCCGGCGTTTAAGAACAGAAGTCCCTTGAAGAGACCGTGGTTGACGGAGTGAAACAGGGCGCCACACAGGCCGATGACGGCCAATGTCACCAGTTTCGGATCGCCGGTCGGCAACAGGGCCATGCATACGCCGGTACCCAGCATGATGTAGCCGATCTGGCCGATTGAGTGAAAGGCCAAAAGCCGTTTGGTCTGCTCCTGCTTGAGCGCCTGCATGGTGCCGGTGAAGAGGGTGACGGTACCGAGGATGGCAACGACCATGCCCCATTTCCCCAAGGGAAAATCAGGCAGAGCACTGGCCGGAACGAGCCAGAGGAAACAGCGCATCAGGCCGTAGACGCCGCTCTTGGAAAGGACGCTGGAAAGTAAAGAACTGATGGGGGAAGGGGCCCCCTTATAGGCCTCGGGTACCCAGAACTGCCCGAAAGGCCACATCCCCATCTTGATCCCGAAACCGATCAGAAAAAGGGCAAAGGCCAACCCAACCGCACCGGGGTTTGCACCCAAGAGCGCAGGCAAACCCTCGCTTACCGTGTCGAAGTCGTACTTGAGAGCACCGCTGCCGCCGGCAAGAATACCGCCGCCTACCATTACCCCGATGCAGGCAATTTCCATCAGGATCAGATATACGTTGGCGGCACGGACAGACGCCGGGTTTTTGTGCTCATAGCGGATCAGCGCAAAGCTCGGAAGGGTCATGAGCTGCCAGAAGATGAAGAAGTACCACATCATGTCGGTGGTGGAAAGCAGTCCGTACATCCCCCCCAGAAAAAGGAGCAGATGCGGATAGTAGCGCCCTGCTCCGTAATCCGCGAAGCGCTTTACGTAGTTGATGGAGTAAAGCGCCGCAGGAACCGCCATGACCGCTACCAGTCCCAGAAATATCCCCGACAGACCGTCCACGTAGAAACGCAGCTCAAACCCCGTGTTCGGCATCGTCCAGAAGGTGACCGGGTGCGCTGATCCCCCGCCGGTAAGAACGTTGGCCACGGCTGAAAATATCAGAACGGCAGTGGCAGTGGTGGTCAAAAACGCCAGCCACCCCGCTAGTACCTTGCTCTGCGAGACCAAAAGCGTTAGCACCGCTCCGGCGATGCAGATCAGGATCGATACGACAACTGCTTGTTCGGGACTCATCATACGTTTACCTCTGTAATTGGCGCCTCTGCCTTCGGACGGTCTTTAAACAGTTGGGTTGTGTCAACACTTTCCTTCCTGGTATTCCACAGGTCGCAGAGAAGGGTAGCCAGGACTTCGAGCGTTGTCTGCATGGTTGGCGTCAGTTCCCCGGTGGCCTTGAGCGATCCGGGTTGAACACCCAATAGCCGCGTTTTTGTCTTCCCGCTATCCTCGACCCATTTTGCCAGAAGGCCCAGGGAAATCTTGTGAGTGGAGATCTGCGGGAAGCGGGCAGCCATTTCCTCGGCATTCAAAAGGATCACCGAGCCGGGTGCGCCTCCGAATTCAGCGGCGTCGAGAAAAACCAGAAAATCATAGCCGCTGTTGATCACGTTACCCAAGAAGCGTTCAGGCATCGTGCCGGCAATGATCACATCCGGCAGACCCGCTGCCTTCAGTTTCTCCGCCAGGTGTATGCCGAAGCCGTCGTCGCCGTAGTCAATACTGCCCAGGCCCATCAGGCAGACGCGGCCCTGGAAGCATTGCTGAAGCTGTTCACGGAGGTCGGGCATCAGATTTTCTCTCCGAGCTTTTTGATCTGTTCGAAGGTGAAGACCGGGCCGTCCATGCAGACGTAAGCCACGCCGATGCAGCAGTGGCCGCATTTGCCCACTCCGCACTTCATGTAGCGCTCCATTGTCGAGACGATGTTTTTCTCTTGGAAGC
>JBGPID010000409.1:0-2964 GCA_041484725.1 Geobacteraceae bacterium
CCAGATCTGCATGGCGTGCGCGAAGCGTCTCCCCGGCCATCTGCTCCGCAAGGTTTTCCCGATGGTGCGCGATCCGAAGCTGACGGAATTCTTGCGCGATCACACCGTGGTGAGCTCGACGGCCGTCGATCGGCCGGGAGAGCCGGAAAGAGAGGAAACATGGCGGGAAAAAATCGCCAGGAAATTCCGCGCCGTCCGAAGGGCGATCGCCAGGAAACTCCAACGGGGCCGTGGATCCTCGAAATGAGGCTTGAATATCCGGGCGGGGGATCGATCGGCGCGTTTCAGATCTTCCGCAAGGAAAAGAAGGCCGCCAAAGCGTGGGAAGAGATCCGCCGGGTTTGCCGGCGTCTCGCCCGGAAAGGCTGAGATGGAAGGATATCAGAGCAGGAGCGGCCGTCTCCGCGTGGAGCTCTACGAGAAAATCACGTTAGAGACGCGGATCGTCCTCGGTACGCAGCAAAAGAGCTCGGAACAATGGGTGCGCGTCGTGCTGAATCCGGATCCTGCGAAGAGTGGCCCGCCTCTCGCCTGCCTTGATCTGCCCCTGCTCGAATTTCACGAGCTCGTCTACAAGCGCGTGTTTCCTTCCGTCGCCCGGCGGATCCAGAAGATCCTCTAGAAAGTCCTAAACCAAAGTCCTATTGTTCCGTGACACGCAGAGGAGTAGTCTGCCTGCCGGTGTCCAAATTCGGGTGGACACCGCCACTTTTTCACAGGGTACCCCTACCACCCCTAGGGACGGAAACAAACACACACCACAAGGTGTCCAATGCTCCGAACATCCCTAAGATATATTCACCAAAACCAAATATTTTGTGTGGTGCAAAGCCTTTGCATTCAGTTGCTTGAAATGGCAACCTCACAGGCGGTGGACGTGGTGTCCAAGAACGCGTCCAAAAATTGACAGGAAAAGGGAAAAGGAGACCATACGCGATGCATTTCAAACACGGAAGCTGGGTTGCCGATTGGAGGGAGGAGATTACTCTGCCCGATGGAACGAAGAAGAAAATCCGTCGCCGCGAATCATTTAAGGATCAGAACGTCGCGAAGGCTTACCAGCAAAAGATGCAACGCGAATCCCAGGCGCGAAAAGAAAGCCCGAAGGGAAATCGCCTCGTGACCGATCTCTGCCATCAGTGGATGCGTTTCCGTCTCCATCCGAACGATCGAAAAGCGGCCATCGAGTTCAAGGCCGTCGCCGGAGCGACGGCCTTGAAGAATCTGACGCCGCACCCAGCAGTCCTCCTCGTGAATTCCTGGAAGCACAGTGGGAGGAGCCCGAACACAATCTTCAACTATCGCTACGCGCTTCGGCGGCTGCTGAAATTTTTGGTTTCCGAGGGCGCGACTCCCTCGCTTCTGACGGAACTTCCTCGCGTGGATGAGCCCGATCGACGAACGATCATCCTGAACGAACAGGAATATCAGGCCGTGCTCGAGCAGGTCAAGCCGCCAAAATTCAAGTTGTGGCTCAGGTGTTTTCTTTTTTGCGGTCTACATCTCGGCCTTCGCCGCTCTGAGGCAATGCGGATCGCTCCTTACCACTACGATCCGGTGTCGAAGGAGTTTTACGGACTCCAGGTCAAAAACAACAAACGTCAGGGCTTGCCAGTGCCGCCGGAGCTCGCGGAAATATTTGAGTCGGTGCCTTCCGACGCGAACAAAACAACCCCCTTCATTCAGTTGCTCGGCGGTCCTAGGAATAGCTCCACCATCTGCAAGTACTGGAAGAAACTCAAGCGGGAAGTCGGAATCCGCGAGGAAGTGATCTTCCACGACATGCGGAGAACTTTTGCGAGTTTCATTATGAACGACCCCGAAGGCGACATCCTGATGGCGAGCCACGCCCTCCATCACAAATCCCTCGCCGCGACGGAGGCATACGTCTCCTTCACTCGCCCGGAAAAACTTCGCGAGATACAGCGGAGCTTTGCGGAGCCACATCGAACGTTGAATTTCCCGGCATCTGCAAAAAAGAAGGGAGCCTAGCGATGAAGATCTTCGACGTTGTGGTTTGCGGCCTGGCCTTTGCCTCTCTCGGCTATTTCGGTGGAGCGTTGACGGTGGTGTTGTGGACGCATCGAAAATTCTGGCTGATGCCTAAGGAGAAGTGATGGCCCTTCATCGTTCGGAAGTGAAACGGATCGCCGTTCCCGGTACTTGCCGCGTTTGCGGGTGCACGGAAGAGTGCGCCTGCATTCTCGGCGACGGCCTCGCCTGCTGGTGGATCGACGAGCTCCACACGCTGTGTAGTGCGCCGCGGTGTCTCGCGGTGATTCCTCTCGCCGAGCTCGAACGCGAATTTGTACAAACAGGAACGGTGGATCTCCCTGGCGAAGGGATCCGCCGTTCCGAGGAGGCAATTTGAACGCGAAACAATTCAGTGCTCTGTGCCGTTCGCTCGGTGCGTGTCAGGAAGGCCAGGAGTGGATCAAGGGAAAATCCCTCGACGAATTCTGGCAAACCTGCGATCGCGCCGACTGGATGCTCTGGATCCTCGGAAAGCAGATCGGCAAAAAAGGCTGGCCCGACCGGAAAACGCTTGTGCTGCTCGCGTGCCTCTGCGCCGAGACCGCGCTGAAGTTTGTTCCCGCCGGCGAAGATCGTCCGCGGAAAGCGATCGAGACCGCGCGCGCCTGGTGCGAAGGCAAAGCTACGCTCGCGGAAGTTCGACAAGCCGACGCCGCCGCCGACGCCGCCGACGCCGCCGCCGCCGCCGCCTACGCCGCCGCCTACGACGCCGCCGCCGCCGCCGCCGCCGCCGCCGCCTACGCCGCCGCCGCCGACGCCGCCGCCTACACCGCCGCCGCCGCCTACGCCGCCGCCGCCGCCGCCGCCGCCTACGCCGCCTACGCCGCCGCCGCCGCCGCCGCGCGCAAGGCTGCGCTCGAGGAAATGGCCGGCTTGATTCGCGCCGCGCTCCCGAAGGTGCTCGCATGACCGCGCCGGCGAGAAAACTTC
>JBGPID010000410.1:0-2962 GCA_041484725.1 Geobacteraceae bacterium
CACAGGCCAGGTGGAGCGATTTGCCTTTGGCGGCCAGGAACGCCTCCACTGCGGCGGCAATTCCCTCCGCATCCAGACCGAGATCCTTTCTCAGTTGCGCCTGGCTCCCGTGTCCGATGAAGCGGTCGGGGATGCCGAGCCGTTTTAGTCGGACATGGGTGATTCTCTCTTCTTCAAGGAGTTCCAGGACCGCCGAGCCGAAGCCGCCCTGCAGGGCGTTTTCCTCTACAGTCACAATGCAGCCGGTGCGTCGCGCCTCAGCCAGGATCAGTTCCCGGTCAAGGGGTTTGACGAAGCGGGCATTGATGACGCCGGCGGCGATGCCCCGCTCCTTCAATAGTGCCGCCGCCTTCAGGGCCGGCTGGACGGTTACGCCGATGGCAACGATGGCCAGGTCGTTCCCTTCCGCCACGATCTCCCCCAGGCCAATTTCCAGGTTTGCCGGTTCCCGGTCCATCGCTACGCCTAAGCCGGCCCCCCGCGGGTAACGGAGCGCCATCGGACGTCCGGCATAGAGGGCGGTCTTTATCATGTGCTGCAGTTCGTTTTCGTCTTTCGGCGCCATCACTACCATCTCCGGCAGATGGCGCAGTAATGAAAGGTCGAAGAGTCCGTGGTGGGTCGGGCCGTCGTCCCCGACCAGACCGGCGCGGTCAATGGCAAGGGTCATTGCCAGTTTTTGCAGGCAGATGTCGTGCAGCACCTGGTCATAGGCGCGCTGGGTAAAAGTGGAATAGATGGCGGCAACCGGACGGAAACCTTCCACGGCAAGCCCCGCGGCAAAGGTTAGGGCGTGCTGTTCGGCGATCCCCACATCGAAGAAGCGGTCGGGATAGGTTTTCGCAAAGGAGGCGAGTCCCGTGCCGTCCCGCATGGCTGCGGTAATGGCAACTATCTTGTCATCGGCTGCGGCCAGCTTTACCAGGGTCTCACCGAAGACTGCGGTATATGAGGGGGGAGCCCCCTTGCCTTCCGTCACCCTGCCGGTCTGCCGGTCGAACGGACCGATGCCGTGGAACAGGGCGGGGTTTTCCTCCGCCGGGGGGTATCCCTTACCCTTGGTGGTCACCACATGGACGAGGACCGGGCCTTCCAGGGAACGAACATTTTGCAGAACTTCCAGCAACTGCGGCAGATTATGCCCCGCGAGCGGACCGATATAGTCGAAGCCAAGGGCCTCGAAAAGGGAGCTGGGGGTGAGAAAACCCTTCAGGGAATTTTCCGCCTTTCTGGCAAACTGGAGGATATTCTGGCCGACGGCGGGGATACTCTTGAGGAGCGTCTGCATCTCTTTTCTCAGGTCGCGGTAGTGGCTGCCGGTAAGTTTGCGGGAGATGAACGCGGAAAACGCCCCGACATTTTTCTCGATGGACATTTCATTGTCGTTCAGGATGACGATCAGGTTCTTATGCAGGTGTCCCGCCTGGTTCAGGCCCTCGAAGGCGATACCGGCGGTCATGGAGCCGTCGCCGATGACCGCAATCACCTTGTTCGCACCCCCTTTGAGGTCACGGGCCACGGCCATCCCGAGCCCGGCGGAGATGGAGGTGGAGGAGTGGCCGGTGCCGAAGGCGTCATGGGGAGATTCGCTGCGCTTCGGAAAACCGCTGATCCCCCCGTACTGCCGTTGGGTATGGAACAGGTCGCGGCGGCCGGTGATGATCTTGTGGGTATAGGCCTGGTGGCCCACGTCCCAGATGATCCGGTCCTGCGGAGAGTTAAAGCAGTAGTGGAGGGCGATAGTCAGCTCCACGCAGCCGAGATTGGAGGCCAGATGGCCGCCGGTCCTTGCAACGGTTTCCAGTAGAAACTCCCGCACCTCGGCCGCCAGGGCGGTCAATTCCTCTGTTTTCAGTTTTTTCAGATCTTCCGGACCGTTTATTTTATCGAGAAGCTTGGGCATGTATTACTCCTGTGTTCTGGCTAAGGGGAACATTTAAGCTTCAGTCTTCAGTCTTCAGTCTACAGCCTGTGTTACTTCACGTATCCGTGGTCGCGGAACCATGTCACCGCCTTAGCCAGCGCTTCAATAGCGGGCCTTTGCGGCAGCCCCAATTCACGCACCGCCTTCGTTGCATCGAAGAACATGAATTTCTTCGCCATCTGTACCCCGGCAAGGGGGATGAGCGGCTCTCTCCCCGTGCAGCGGGAAATCGCCTCGTTGATGTAAGCGGCGATGAGTATCGGGGTATGGGGGAGCCGCACACGCGGCGCCGGCAACCCGGTTATCTCCTCCAGCATGGCAAAAATCCGCTGCAGGGTCAGGTTTTCGTTGCCCAGGATATATTTCTCTCCGATCCGTCCCAGCCTGGCGGCAAGTAAATGGCCGCGGGCACAATCTTCCACGTCGATGACATTCAACCCGGTGTCGAGATAGGCGGGCATGCGGCGGTTGAGAAAATCAACGATGATTCTGCCGGTCGGGGTGGGTTTGATGTCGAGAATCCCAACGGGGGTGGATGGATTGACGATGACGAGGGGGAGCCCTCGCTTGAGAAAGCCCTCCGCTTCGCGTTCGGCAAGAAACTTGCTTTTTTTGTAGTGGCCGACCATGTCGGCAAGGGTGACCGGCGTGGTCTCATCACCCGCCAGACCGTTGCCCAGGTTCCCCAGGGTACCGACGCTGCTCGTATAGACTACCCGGGAAAGACCCTGGCGCAAGGCCGTTTCCAGAATATTGCGGGTCCCTCCCACATTGATTTCATACATGACTGCCGGTTTGCGGGTCCAGAGACGGTAATCGGCGGCGGCATGGAAAAGGATGTCGCACCCTTTCATCCCCTTTTCCAGGGATTCCCGGTCGCGAAGATCCCCCTCACAGATTTCCAGATCGAGACCCTGCAGGTTGCGCCGGTCCGAATCGGGCCGGGCCAGTGCCCTGACCCGGTATCCATCCCTGATCAGTTCCCTTACCAGGCTTGCGCCTATGAAACCGGTCGCACCGGTGACAAAAACATTCATA
>JBGPID010000411.1:0-2950 GCA_041484725.1 Geobacteraceae bacterium
AGGTCAGAATCACCAGGGGGCGAAGCATAGGGTGTAGGAATGAGTTCATCTCAGGGTTCCGTAAATGATTTGAACGATCGAACATCATCCTCGATCCTTCCAGAGTGTTCCTGCTGTAATTATGGACTTCCGGATTCACCTGCGTCCACATGGATCGCCCTGACCGTCGACCCCGGCTCCACTGAAGAGAGCCGGCACGGTTTGCAAGCCTAAATCCACCCTTCCTTTCATGGGGTGACACGCATCACAGGTCGATGAAATTAGGGACTGACACCTCATTCTCATAAATCACGAAATTGCTTCACAGTCGGTGTCTGTCCCTTCCTTTCCGCATCCTGATGGACCGAGGGGTCGTTCATTTGTCAGACATTCAGCCGGAACAGGGATTTCCACACCTCAGGTGGGGCGACTCCCGGTGTTTGATTCAGAGCGTCATCTTTTCAATGCAGGTATTTTTTCCCGATTCCTGAAACTAAATCTTCGCTGATTTGACCCCGAAGGTTACCTGAAGAAGATTGAAAATATCTCGAGTAATGAAACCATTCCTCGCGATGAGCCAGTGAACAGGCTGCCGCTCAATCCGTTCTTTTATAAACACTTCAGCCTGGCACAGGGGAAGAGCGACGAGCCTGTGTCCAACTCAGCGGCCGTGCCATTCGGTGTAAATTTCGGGGCCCCCAAACCCGCTCTGGAGGCCACCCCAGTGTTCCTATCAAGCAATTAGGAATCCATACCAGCCACGCGGAGCATCAATCCCCCGACGGCAGTCAGGGGATGGTTTAGGTGCAGCCTACACGGCGCCGAATCTTCGAAGGACTATGGGGACTGTCCCAAATGGCACTAAGTTAAGACCGCTGGTGGAACAAGGGACTCCATCCCTGAAAGGGATGTCTATATCAGCCCAGGGCATCGCCCTGGGTATCTGTCCCATTTTGGATTGGCCAGGAACCCTGAAGGGGTTCTCTAAGAATCGAAGATTCCAGGTGACCCCGCAAGAGCCGTCCCAACGTCTGGCTCAGCGGATGGCCCGGGGTTAATGTAGCCCCCCGATTTGTGGTGACCCCACCCAGGCGTTATCAGACAACAGGGTATGTTTTGTGGAACCCCTTCAGGGTTCGGGGGATTCAACAAGCATTTCAAACCCAGGGCGATGCCCTGGGCTATTGAAGACGGCCCTTACGGGGCAAGGAGCCTTGATGCCTCGCCCATGCAGTTAAGATTTCGATCTATGCATCATCCCAGATTCCCACAATGGGGGTCTCGTCACGACAAGATTGCCCTTACAGGGCAAGGCCAATGATAAATAATGGCCACCGGTCCCAGGGCGATGCCCTGGGCTATTGAAGACGGCCCTTACGGGGCACCGGCGCCTGGATCCATTCCCAGCATGGCTACCGACTCCAGGATTCTTGCCCAGTAAGGGCAACCTTCGAAAGCCCAAGGCAACGCCCTGGGATGATCAACCAATATTCAAATTCGGTTTTGCCCAGTAAGGGCAACCTTCGAAAGCCCAGGGCAACGCCCTGGGGCGAGCTCCGCCATCGTGAGAATCGTGGTTATGTGCGGGTTGGTCCGAATGAATGGGGTGCCCTCCGCCCTCGGCGGATCGCCCTCTCAGGGCAACGGCGCCGGGATGAGCGGCCGGGGCAGGAATCCTTTCCCCCGCGAAGTGATTTGAGTTAAAATTGATCTTGCCATGCGAAACGGGTCAAAGTCTCCCCCCATCATCCTCCGCCACTGGTTGACTACGATAATTCTGGTTGCGGCTTCGTTGCTGTTATTGGATCTCGGCACTCACCCGATCATGAAGGGCGAATCCAGCGCTCCGGCGAGCCCGGGCATCGGGATCCTTGGAGATAGCAACTCCGATGAATACCGTGCAGACGACAACCGCGGCGGGAGCTACGCGGCCACGACGCTCAATTGGATGGAACTATTGGTCAGACGGCGCGGGTTAAATTTCGGCCCGTGGGGGAGTCGGGGAGAACCGCGCCGCAGCGGGTATGAGTACAATTGGGCCCGCAGCGGCGCCACGACGGCGGACATGATCAGCTCCGGGCAGCACACGGGCCTGGCAAAGCAAGTGGCCAATGGGAAAGTCACACGCGCCTTGATCTATATCGGAACCAACGATTTCCATTTCTGGAACCGCACCTATGATGAAATCTACTTCGGCACTCTCACGGGAGCGGCGCTGCAGGCGAAGATTGATGGAATCATCGCGAATATCACCCTTGCGGTCGATACGCTTCAGAAGGCGGGAAGTGTCCAAATCGCCATCATGAATTTCTTGGATCCCGCGATATCGCCCGACATTGTTGCGCTTTTCCCCATCCCCCAACAACGTCAGAGGGTGAGTGACGCAATCACAAAGGTGAATGCCGGACTTCAGTCCTTAGGGGCTTCTCGCAGGGTGACGATCATCGACAGCCAGGGATTTGTTCAGGCCATGTTAGGCCGGATAGATGCCAATGGTTTTCTGAATGTGGGTGGCGAGCTGATTAATACGTTATCCAAAGGGAATGAGCCCCACAATGGGAGATTGGGTGATGATCTGGGACATCCCGGCACGGTGCCGAGCGGGCTGTTGGCAAACCTTTTCATTGATGCCCTGAACAAGAACCTGGGCCTTTCGGTCCCGCCTTTCACCGATCAAGAGATGCTGAATAACGCAGGCATCATCAAGGTAAATCGGGGAGGCGCCGACGCGGTTTCAACAACCGGAACGGCAAGCACTGTGCAGGCCGGGTATGCCACCGTCACTCTGAATTCGGGGGATACCCCTTACAGCACGGCGGTTTTCAGCCTCGCCCAGAATGATGTGATCGTCAGTGAGGTAGGAGTCCCTGCTTCACCGCCCACCCTGGCCGCTCGAATTTTCATAGACTACCGCTTACCATCCCCTGGAAAGACGTCCCGGAGGGATGCCCTGCTGAACCCCGTCAATACC
>JBGPID010000412.1:0-2947 GCA_041484725.1 Geobacteraceae bacterium
TGGCGCATGAAAAAATAGATCGCAACTCCCCCGGCAACAAATACCAGTGATATGATCTTCCATCTGGCCATGCGGCGGGGCGATGAATATGAACGATTATCGGTTGCCAGAAGAGCACTGTTTATTTCAGCCGTTTCGTTCTTACGGGCGGCCTTCTCATACTCTGTCTTTTTCAACGCCTTGAGGATAAAACTCATACCCCTCCCCCCTTCCCGTCTCTCCCAAGGCTGGGCAAAGAGGCGCCGTTGACGGTCTTGTAGAGCTGGATCAGGGTAATGGGACCGACTTTTCCAGTGGCGCTGATTTTTCTGGAGGCCTGAAATTCCTTAACGGTTTTTGCCGTGGCTTCGTCATATAAACCGTTCACCTCCACGGAGCGGAATCCGGCAGCCTGGAGAAGAATCTGCACCCTTATCACATCATTTCCCGCGGAGCCCTGTGCCATCGGTAAATGAATCTTTTCTCTGTTGCGCCACGGGATGTAGGCCTGTCCGGACCATAATGGGGTTATTTCCGCCTTGCTGAAGGTATTACGGCCCTGCAGGGGGGGATGAATTACAAGCTTCCCGTTCCGGACTCCGGTCAGGGCCACGAGAATACTCCCCTTTGTTCCCTTTTGGGAAAGATTGAGAAGCGCAGGGGAATTAAGGCGGAGCAATTCATCCATTCGCCCATTGAAATGGATCAGCTCCAGATCTCTTTTGCCCGCCCCACCCTTGAGCTGATCAAGAATGGGGGAGCGTTCATTCAGTTGCCTGAGGGGAGGCACCTGCCAGAAGGAAGCCAGCGCGTTAAAGGCCTGAACCGCATTCTTTGCCTCGCCCCGGGGGGAGATTTCGTCATTCCGCGCCTGTTTAACCCCGGACAAGGCAGATTGTCCGGCAGCCATCACGGGAGGAGCGGCTGCCGGTTTCTTCGTCGCTTTCTGAACAATTGTTGGTGCGGCTGCAACTGTTGCCACGGGTGCGGCAGCGGGTTTTGCCGTCGCTCGGGCAGCAGGCGTTCCTTTGGGTGCGCCGGGAGGTTTTACCGTGGATACGGCAACGGGTTTCTTCGTGGTTGCGGAAGCAGGTCTCAGCAATGGAGTGGCAACAGGCTTTACCGGTGCGGGGGTTTTTTCATGGTTCATGTACAAGTAGCCGGCCATTGCCAGAAGAGCGGTCAAAAGCGAGAGAGCGGCTCCTCTTCGGGGAGTGGGGAAAAAACGGAGCGCCGCCGGCTTGAGCATGACGTCTCTGAATGCCAGGGCGACGGTGCGTGAGGTTATCCGCCGCCGGTCCTCGGTATAAGCGATAAGGAGCGCCCGGTCACAGAGGATGTTTATCAGTCTGGGGGTCCCGCTGGAGTAGAGATACAGCCAGCCGAGCGCACCAGTGGAAAAAGAAACCCTGTCACGCCCCCCTGCCATGACCAGGCGGTGCGCAATATAGGCTCTGGAATCCTCCATATCCAGGGGAAGGAGGTTGTAACGGAGCGCAATGCGCTGGTTGATCTGGCGCAGCGCGGGTTTTTCCAGGAGGTGTCCGAGTTCGGGCTGGCCCGCCAGGACAATCTGGATCAATTTATCTGTATCCGTTTCGAGATTGGATATGAGCCGAATTTGTTCAAGGAGATCCGGAGCAAGGTTTTGTGCCTCATCTATGACGAGAACCACTGTACGCCCTGCGGAGTTTTCCCGGAGGAGAAAACGGTTCAGTTTATCGAGAAGTTCGGCGATATTTTCCGATTCACAGGGGATGCCGAATTCCTGGTTGACGGCGCGCATCAGGTCGATGGTTGTCAGCGCCGGATTGAAAATCAGTGCCGTGCGATACTTTTCTTCATCCAGCTGGCTCAGGAGTGTGCGCAGGATGGTGGTTTTCCCTGTGCCCACCTCGCCGATGAGCTCGATAAACCCGAAGCGTTTGTTTATCCCGTATAAAAGGAGGGCGAAGGCTTCCTTATGTGTTTTGCTGAAGAAAATGAAGCGGGGATTGGGGGAGAGGGAGAATGGAGCTTCGCTGAAACCGTAGAATTCGAGATACATGATTTAAGTTTACCATGAAAAGGTGATTAATAATCATACGAAATATTCCACAAAAACATATATTTTACAAATGTATTTTCACCCGGTACAGGTAAAGGAAGGAAAACCGTCAGGATTGGTGATGTTCCAAATGAGTTCCCAATCCTGCCTCATTTATCCGCGTCACTGCGTGCCTTTTCATGGGCATCTTTTCTCAATCTTCCGGATGCCCGCAGACTGGCCATTACAACATCATATGTGGCATTGGGATAGTTGATGGCCTTCAATGTTGACCTGGTCTTCCGGATGGCCTCAATCGGTTCCATGCCGGCGCCGATCAGAAGATCATAAACCTCGCAAACCTCATCCTTGAAATTATCTATATGAATGAGACGTAATCCGGAGCGCTCTTTCCGGGTACGGCCGATCTTCGGGACAACACTCTTTTGTGAATTTTTCATGATAAACACACCTCCATGCAAAATGATTCAAGTTCATTAAATTCAGCACAAATAATGCCATTTGCCTCAAGCGCCCATTCCCGGCTCTGAATTCAATAGAATCAGATAATTGCAGCGGTATAACGACGACATCACTTTTCAGGCTGCGCGGAAATGCTGTTCAAAATAAATACTCCAATCAATTATTTGCACAGGGATTCTCATGGTGTCACCCTTTCTATACGGCAATTCCCTGGGAACCGACCATCCCGATATGCCGGATTTTTCCCGCCTGGCAATATTTTCCAGTTTTAACATTTTACTCCCTAACGATACCTTAAGTCCATTAATAAAGAATGGCTTTTTGCTTTCCGGGGCTGTAAACTTTCGAGTAGTTAGTGTCCATCCGGAAACTCCGGATGAGACACTACTGGTTTCCAATTCGGAAACGAGGGATTTTTTGTCCTGGCAAGGAAATCGAGGGGTTGTGCGGAGGCGTACA
>JBGPID010000413.1:0-2896 GCA_041484725.1 Geobacteraceae bacterium
CAATAGAGATAGCCGGCAAGGATCACGGCAATCATCATTAATAGTGGAAATTCAGCCATAGTTCTTCCCTACTTTCTTCTGGCGGTGGCGATCAGGGAGCGGACCTTGACGTCCGTCTCCACCAGGGGCCTGCCGAAACCCCGGGAAAAGCGGCTCCCCGCCTTTACCGTGTACATATTCTCGATCAGGTCCCGGGCGAAGTCGATCCGACCCTCCTGGAAAATCAGCACATCGGTGCTGCTGCCGGGGCGATAGAGGCTTTTCGGCGCCCCTTTTTCAAGAAACATTTCCGGCCTGACCGGCAAGGGGTCGTCATACCCCACGGCGCTGTAACACTGGACGATCTCTCCGATCATCAGGGCGACCACCTCGATCATGGCTACCAGGCCGACACCGGTCCCTCCCGGAACATCAGTGTCGATGATCGTAACGACCCGTTTGTTCTTGGAGTATGGTGTGACGACCTGGACCACCGCGCCGGGGTTGCAGGAGTGATAGCCGCCGGCAATCTCGAAGATATCCGCGACACGGCCCGCGACAGGCGTGTGGTTGTAATGGTATTTGTCTGGGGTGAGCCGGAAGACAGCGAAATCCCCCCTGTCGAAGGCAGCCAGCCATGCCATTTTGTCCCGGCCGAAAAATTCCTCATAGTCGAAAAACTTATCCTTGATAAAAAGAGAGGAGCGTTCCCGGAAGGAGCCGATGAGCACACGGCTGTCCGCCGGTGAGACGACCGCGGACGGGTCGTCCGGCATGGGGCGGCGCTCCCGGTAATGTATCCGGCGCTCGAAAACCTTGCGCGGCGTAGCGAAAAATTCCGGGGGATCGATGCATTCGCCGAGATCGACCCCGCATTCGGCGAGAAACCGGTGGTTCCCGGCAACTCCTCCCGTCAGGGGGGTGTCGAAATTGATGAAACCGAGCAGGCCCGATGCCCGCGCAGAGGTAACGAGACGAAAAAGGAGCGGGGCGTTCTCCCGCACCCCGTTGTAGAGGAGCCTGATCAGCCGGTCGCCGTATAGCTTTTCCGTGCGTACCCTGCCGCTGTCACGCTCGATGTACTGGTGTACTGTCTGCATTCTTTAAAATTCCCTTTAAAAATAAATCAGTTCGGATTACAGAGACCGGTTAAACAGTAAAGCTACTGTCCACTGTTCAACTGTCCACTGTTCAACTGTCCACTGTTCAACTGTCCACTGTTCAACTGTCCACTGTTCAACTGTCCACTGTTCAACTGTCCACTGTCCACTGTTCAACTGTTCAACTGTCCACTGCTTTCCCGGCCTCCACCGTGTCCCGGTGGATGATGACGAGGAGCAGGGCGATCATCTTCCCCAGCGTCGTCGCGGTCGCCCGTTCCTCCAGCACCTCCCGTTTCGCCGTCTTGAGGAATTGCACGGCGCTCCTCCCCTCCAGGATCGCTTGCAATGCCTCTCCCGTACCCTCATCCATTTTGCTCCCGGCCAGGTCCGCCTTGAGGCACTCCTCTTCCAGAAAACCGAATGTCTCGACCATATGGCGCTGCCTTAAGCCCTCCCGGTAATACTTTTCAGCCCCCTGGTTGAACTCCCTGGCGCTCAGCGCCATTGGGGACTTTGCGTTCACCGTGTCGAGGATGCCGCGGGTCAGCTTCCCCGCAGTCGAATGGCGCTCCGGGTTCTCCAGGCGCATAATCAGCTCCTCCATGCTGCCCGTGAGGTTCTGGGCCTCGATCAGTTCGGCGCCGTCTTCCAGCAGGATCCGGACGAGGGCCCGGCAGTATTCCCGGTTACGGACCCGCAGGTAACCGGGGTAGCGGCGGCTCTGGCGCACATCCCGGGTACGCAGGAGGATCTTTTTCAGAAACTGGTTGCCGCTGTTTTTCCAGACGTAAAAAGTGGGGACGCCGATGGCGGCGCCGAAGAATATCTGCCGCCGCTCGCTCTCCACGGATGGATCGTCCGGAATGTGGGCATGGGAGAGCTTCCCTTCAGCCAGGTATTTGAATGCCAGGGCGGTGACCAGGGTCTGCAGGCCCGCGGCCCCGCCCATGTCGTCCTCCAGGTTCTCGAAGAGGCTGTAATGGCGTCCTTCGAAGCCGGAAAATCCCAGGGATGCGTACTCGCGCAGCTTGTAGAGGAGGTAGACGGACATCTGGCCGTCGAATACCCCCATGTCGGCCAGGTCACCCCGCAACCGGTCGCAGTTTCCCAGGATGCCGTCCAGGGCCGGGCTCCGTTCGGAACTCATCAGGCAGACCAGGTAATCGATGAGGCGGAAGTCCGGGACGAAATCCCCCTTGAGGCGGAACAGGCCGCTCACCATCCGGTCGAGCCACTCAGGGCCGAAGGGGGTAAGAGAATGGCCGAAGACCGACAGATCCGCCTTTTTCTTCCAGCGCCGCCAGATCATGCGGAGATGGGTGTAATCCAGCTCGTGGGGGAGGAAGCCCAGGGCCCGCTCCGGGTGGAAGTCGGTGAACGCGAGCCGATAGGGGGCCGCGCTGTATGTGCCGACGAAGAGGGGGAGGAAGTGCTCGGTCATTTTGATGACCAGGTCCCCCAAGCGCTTTTCGTGGGCCGCGGTAAAACCGGAAGAGGGATCGCCCAGGAGTTTCCCCAGTTTCCTGCTGCCGATGCTGATATGGGTGCCGTTGTTGGCAAGGCTCACATTCGAGAGATTGGGGAGCACCACCAGGTTGTTGACGATGATCCCCGCCTCGCGGAGCTTGGCGACCGCGTTCAACTGGCTGCGTGACAGTACCTGGTGGCAGAGCTGCATATAGCGGTGTTTTTCTTCGCCCCTGTCCCAGCCGGAGAGGCAGGGGCTCATGAACAGCTCCCGGTAGAAGGTGTCTGAGATGTGTTTATTGAGTTCCTGCTGGCGGACCGGGGGGTGGGGGGCGAAATAGACGAGC
>JBGPID010000414.1:0-2891 GCA_041484725.1 Geobacteraceae bacterium
ATGGCCTGGACGCGGGGCTCGTTGCGCGATGACCGCCTGGTGCAGTCGATCATCATTGTCAACATGATCTTCTATATCTTCTCACTTATCCTGACCAGACATCATTCCCTTACTCTCAATCCGCTCGGCTTTCTTGCCCCCGGACAGACCAGCCTGCTCCTGCTCGGAGCAACAGGGACCATACCTGTCGACGAGTATGGCCGGTTCTGGACGTTTCTCAGTGCAAACTACCTGCACGGCGGGATATTGCACATCGTATTCAACCTCATGGCCTTCCGCCAGATTGCGCCGTGGGTGAGCCGGGAATACGGCGACTGCAGGATGTTCACCATCTATACCATCGGCGGCGTCGGGGGCTATATCCTCTCCTACCTGGCAGGCATACCCTTTACAATCGGCGCCTCCGCGGCCATATGCGCCCTGATCGGCTCTCTCCTCTACTATGGCAAGAGCAGGGGCGGAACATACGGCGCCATGGTCTATCGTGAAGTCGGGGGGTGGGTCGTCAGCCTCTTCCTGTTCGGCTTCATCGTGCCAGGGATAAACAACTGGGCCCATGGCGGTGGAATAATCAGCGGGATACTACTGGGGATGCTGCTGGGATATGGTGAGAAGAGGCGGGAGACGCCGCTTCACCGCTTACTTGCCATAGCCTGCGGCGTAGCGACAATCGGATGTCTCGCCTGGGCTGCTTTCGGCGCAGCGGCGTTCCGGTTAATCCACTGATGGAAAGGCTTTATGAGGTCGGACCATGTCAATGTATTGATCGTGAGATGGCCCCACGAGGGAGGAAAACCAGGCACAACATGAAATGGGAAATTACCGCCCTGCAAACACGTCTTTACCTCATCAGCGCCATTACCCTGCTGATTGGTTTGGGTAGTGCCGTCTTTATTTATCTGACAACCGAGAATGCTGCGGACAGCTTTTCGGGTTATGAAGCCTTAGAGTCAAAGAAGTATATTCACGATTTGGAGCTCTATGGCGGAAAGGCGAATGTGCTTGCGAATGAATTTATGGGATGGTTTGACGGGTTGTGGCATGGGAAATCACTCGCATTCACAGTAGCCTGCCTTACCATTGTCATATCCCTCGGGGTCTTCTTTGTTGCCCATCACATGCCATCCGGCTTGGAAGCAGATGCCCGGGATGAGGACAATCGGGGCGGTACCGACTGAATCGTTTTATTAATACCTAGACCGAAGGTTACTGTTCAACCAGCTTCCAGGT
This sequence comes from Geobacteraceae bacterium, assembly GCA_041484725.1. GTDB lineage: Bacteria > Desulfobacterota > Desulfuromonadia > Geobacterales > Geobacteraceae > JBGQDJ01. Next base: position 1,231 of record JBGPID010000414.1, read on the forward strand.
CAGGTCTGGATTATAGCTCTTCATCCTGCGCGCAGTCTCCGCAGTTTTCGGCCCCAGGTTCTTCTCGTAAACCCTGCCCCGCTGGTTCACAATGAAAGTCATCACCCCCGAGACCCCCCACCGGGCAGGATAGGCAACCAGCGCATGGCCGGCCACCATGTTGCCGTTGATGACGTAGCTGAATTTCCCGCCCGGGGCTCTCGGTCCCTGTTGCTTGAGAATCCGGAAATAGTAGCCATGGTAAGGCCGGGGTCCATGCTCGCCCTCTTTGTGTTTCTGCATGTACCCCTCTTCCTTCGCTTTAGCGACCTGCGGACCGAGTGGGCTCTCTTTCTCACCGGCTGTCGTTGGCCAGTATAGTCCATCCCTTTTACCCGGCTGGCTGATCATGTGCTGGGCATATTTCGGTATCTGTTCACCATCCGGCTCCGCCATGCCGTAATATTCACGCTGGGCATCCAGATAAGCCCGACAAACATTGATGGCAAGCAGTTCGTTATGGCCGATGCGCCGGTTGAGGATCTCCTCGCGCCCCGCCGCGGTGTCAAACAGCCAGTTGTCTCCCTTTTTTACAATCGGCACGGGGAAGGGCCATTTTTTCTCACCGATAACCAGGATCGCCTTTCCCTCCCCCTCCTTGACAAGCCCGATCCCTTCCTCCACATGGCGGGCAAAGTGTTCGAATTCGCTGGCCTGCTCCACCGGATCACCCGGTTCAAGCTCCCGGGCAACCGGTCCGAAAATCATCTTAAGCTCTGCATGGTCTTTTGCCTGGACCGCCTTGATCAACGCCTGGCGGGCCTCCTCGGGCGAGGAGAAAAGCCTTTGGGTCGGTTCGGGCAAAGCGGCGAAGATGCCGGTCGGGAGCGTCGCCATTGCCAGCAGTATGGCTGCCGTCCGGAGAAGTCCCGCACTGCGGAATAGGATATTGCACATATATTTCATCATGACTGCTTCCTTTCTTGAACAAGGAGAAGTAATCGCCGCGCATTTTAGCGCTGCTGCCGTTCTTGTCCCCCGCCGCGGCTGGCTGGCGGCGTCTGACGGGGAGCGGGGTGTGCTGCCGGCGGCCCAGGCGTCGGCAGCCGACCTTGGGTAGTTGCAGGACGTTGTGCCGGAGCGGGACGTTGACTTTGCGCGGGTATCCCCTGCTGACGGTTGAATTGACCCATGTTTTTCCGGCTCGACTGTCCGCGCTCGCGGTAAGTTGCAGCGTCCTTGCCGCTACCGTATCCGCCGTAGCCGGATCGGGCCGCAGGCTGCGCTCCCTGTAATTCCCTCCCCCGGTAGAGGGCCGCGTTATCAGGCCGTTCCGCCGGGCGGGTAACGGTTGTGGCCGGGCGGGCCGCCTCCCACCGGTTCCCGACCCTGCTGCCCGGTTGAATATCCCGTGGCCGGGCCGCTTGCAGAGGAACCTGGTTTCGGCGGTTCTGCGCATTGCGGCGCAGCTCCTCGCGGAAATTCACCGTATTGTGCTGGATCACCTTCCTGTTGACGTTGATAACGGAGAAACTATTGTTGATGTAGATATTTCTCGGGTCATGGATGTGCGGGCGGGACCGACCGATCCACCCCCTCCCCTGCCAGCCGTGATAAAAGACGCGGCGCCCGTGCCAGTCGCAATCGCGGTCCAGCCAGGCGCCGATCGCAAACCCGATGCC
>JBGPID010000415.1:0-2890 GCA_041484725.1 Geobacteraceae bacterium
CTGGAATCCGCACTGATGCCGGCCGGGCCGAGCGATTTTTCAGAGAACAATCTGAAGAATACCGCGGGATTCGACTGGGGCCCCTGTGACGGAGGGAATGCGGATATTTCGACAGCCTACCTGATGCGCTGGAGCGGCCCGATAAATGAATCAGATGATCCTTATTCCGCCGCTTCAACTTCCTCTCCCACTGGGCTTATCACCCAGAAGCATGAGCAGAACGTCATCAGACTCCCTTTACGTACCGGCAGTCTTGATAACGACACCATCAAATCCGCCGTCATGAGCTACGGAGCGCTCTATGTCAGCATCTATTATGGCGACGCCAACTTTAACAGCACCAACAACGCCTATTTTTATAATGGTTCGCAATCCTACGGCAATCATGCCGTTGCAATTGTAGGGTGGGACGATTCTTTCGATAAAAACAAGTTTTCTCCGGCTGCGCTGGGAAACGGCGCGTTCATAATAAAAAACAGCTGGGGAACGGGTTGGGGGGAAAAAGGTTACTTCTACATCTCCTACTATGACAAGATAGTGGGCTATGAGGAACTGGTCGCCTTTACAGCCGCTGAAAACACGACCGATTACACCAGGATTTATTCTTATGATCCGTTGGGTGTTGTTGGCAATATGGGTTATGGCAGTAATACGGCATGGTTCGCGAATGTCTTCACGGCGCAGGACAATGAGCAGATCGAGGCTGTCAGCTTTTACAACTCCACTACGAATTCTCCTTATGAAGTCTATATTTACAAAGAACTGACCAATTTGGCCAATCCGCGATCGGGTGCGCTCGTTTCGACCAATACGGGGACACTATCCGATGCCGGTTATCTGACCATTCCACTTGCCACACCTGTCCCGGTTGCCACCGGGGATGTTTTTTCCGTTGTCGTCAAGTTGACCACTCCCGGATATAACGCTCCGATACCCATTGAACGTGCCTACTCCGGTTATTCATCAGGGGCGACGGCTGCGCCCGGCCAGAGTTTCATCAGCTCGGGCGGAACGAACTGGACCGATACGGTTACTCTTAGCGCCACGGAGAATGTGTGCCTCAAGGCATATGCCCTCTCGGGAACCACCCTCTACAGCATGAGCGGGACGGTCCATTCAGGGAGTGTTGCCGGGGCGGTGATATCCGGCGCGCATGTTTCGCTGGCGGGCAAAAGCGCCACCACTGACAGTTCGGGCGCATTCACGATAACCGGCATCGCGGCAGGGACCTACGCCCTGAGTATCACCGCTACCGGCTACAGCAACTACACCGACAGCTCCTACGCCGTCAACTCCGATCAGAGCGACCTCAACTTTTCCCTGACACCCGTCTACAGCATGAGCGGGACGGTCCGGTCAGGGAGCGCGACCGGTGCAGTGATATCCGGCGCGCATGTTTCGCTGGCGGGCAAAAGCGCCACCGCTAACTCTTCGGGTGCCTTCTCGATAACCGGCATCGCGGCGGGGACCTACGCCCTGAGCATCACCGCTACCGGCTACAGCAACTACACCGACAACTCCTTCACCGTCAACTCCGATCTGAGCGGCCTCAACTTCTACACGACACTGGCCGGCTCTGTCATCATCAACAACAATTCCCCGTATACAAAATCGCGGACCGTCACAATGACCCTTTCTTCCCCGGCTGCGAAGTTTATGCAGTTCAGCAACGACGGCACAGTTTGGTCGGCGTGGGAAAGCTTCAAAACCAGCAGGAGCTGGAGCCTAACCACCGGCGATGGGTCGAAAACGGTCTACATACACTTCAAGGATGTCGCGGGTGAACCTTCACCGGCTTACTCCGCCGCAATAACCCTTGACACGACAAAACCGACTAACGGCACACTCAGCCTCACCAAAGGGACTTACCAGATCCAGCTCGATTGGCCGGGTTTCCATGACGACTTGAGCGGCATTAAAAAATACAGCCTCTTTTACAGCAATTCGGGGGTTCCGGCCGGCTGCTCGGGGACAGGGTTAGCCTTGACTAGCGACACATCAGCTAATTACACCCATTACCCTCTTACCGCCGGCAAGATCTATTACTACCGGGTTTGCGCCACGGACAATGCCGGAAACACCACTACAGGGGCTACGGCAAGCATGAAGGCCGGATCGGAGATTGACCCTCCCACCGGTTCGATCTCGATCAACGCCGGGGTGATCAATACCAATTCGACCGCCGTCAAACTGACCCTTGCAGCGACGGATAACGGTGGCATCGGTGTTGCCAAGATGTGCATCAGCAACACGAATACCTGCTCGACCTGGGTCCCGTACGCAACGAGCAAGTCCTGGACGCTTACGGCCGGCGATGGGGTCAAAACAGTGGATGTCTGGTTCAGGGATAAATTCGACAATGACACCCCTGCCCTCACCCCCTACTCCGCCACCATAACCCTTGATAAGACAAAGCCGACCGGCGCCATAACAATCAACGAAGGAGCTACAACCACCAACACAGTCATAAACCTGACCCTTTCCGCAGCCGATACCGGCAGCGGTGTTGACTCGATGCGTTTCAGCAAAGACAAGATCACCTGGCTGCCGTGGGGGGCATACACCACGTCTAGCTCCTATACATTATCATCAGCAAAGGGGAAAAAGACGGTGTATGTACAGTTCAGGGACAAAGCGGGTAACGTCTCGCCCGTCTATTCGGACAGCATCACTCTTCAATAAAAATACCGGCAGACAGAGGAAGACGGGTCAACGTGTGCAGTTTCAGGGTCACAATTCACAAAAAAAACCGCCCGTCAGCAATTCCTGACCCGAGCGGCCTGTAATTTCCCTGCAGCAACTAAACCCCGAACGTGTAAGAAGAAGTCTGCCGGCGCATTCCGCCGGGACTTGCCATCCCTAATGCAGCTCCTCTCCAGCGGTGGTCATC
>JBGPID010000416.1:0-2890 GCA_041484725.1 Geobacteraceae bacterium
ATTCGGCACGGCATCGACGTCGCTGAATGTCTCAATTCGCCCCGTTTCATTCCGCGGCAAAGCGGCGGAAGAACCACCTCTTCATCCCTTCCACCGCCAGCAGGTAGGCGAGCAGCATGGCTGTCAGGACCAGGAAAAAGAACATCGGCGGCGCCACAAAACCGAGATGCACGCCGGCAGGTGTGAACGGCAGCGTTGCCGCCACCGCCACCACCGTCAGCGAACAGGCGATCAGCCAGGGGTTGGGGCGGCTTTTGAAGGGATTTCTGCGGGTGCGGATGATGAAGATGACCAGCACCTGCGTGGCCATCGACTCGATGAACCAGCCGGTATGGAAGAGCGCCTCCCCGGCATGGAAGAGCGTCAGCATGACGTAGAAGGTGAGGAAATCGAAAATCGAGCTCACCGGGCCGATAATCAGCATGAAGTTGCGGATGAATTTCATGTCCCAATGCCGGGGATGGCTCAGGTAATCGTCATCCACCCGGTCCAGCGGGATGGGTAGTTCGGACACGTCGTAGAGGAGGTTGTTGAGCAGGATCTGCACCGGCAGCATGGGGAGGAAGGGGAGAAAGAGCGAGGCCCCGGCCATGCTGAACATGTTGCCGAAATTGGAGCTGGTCCCCATCATGATGTATTTCATGATGTTGCCGAAGGTGCGCCGTCCTTCCAGAACGCCGGCATGGAGGACCCCCAGGTCCTGCTCCAGCAGGATCATGTCCGCCGCCGCTTTCGCCACGTCCACGGCGCTGTCCACCGAAATGCCCACATCGGCCGAATGGAGCGACGGGGCGTCATTGATGCCGTCGCCCATATACCCCACCACATGTCCGCGCCGTTTGAGGGCGAGGATGATCCGGTTTTTCTGGGCAGGCGTCACGCGGCAGAAGAGGTTCACCTGCTCCGCCCGTGCTGCGAGCGCCGGATCATCCATATGCTGGATCTCCGTGCCGGTCAGCACCCCTGTAACGGCAAGGCCGAGTTGCGCGAAGACATGCTGGGACACCAGTTCGTTGTCGCCGGTGATGATCTTGACCGCGACCCGGTCGGCGGCAAGTCCGGCCAGTGCCGCCTTGGCGCTTTCCTTGGGGGGGTCGAGGAAGGCGGCGAAGCCCGCAAAGACCAGTTCCGATTCATCGCTCACCACGGCATGAGGATGGTCCATCCCCACCTGTCGCGAGGCGATTCCCAGCACCCGGAAGCCTTCTTTACTCAGCGCCTCGAATTGCCCGTTGATGCTCACGCGCGCCGCGTCATCCAGAGGACGCGAGTCCGCCTCCCCATCCGCCTCGTAGCTGACCGACAGCCGCATGATATCTTCGGGAGCCCCTTTGACAACCAGTAGCCTGCTCGTCCCTTTGTCAAGGAGCACCGAAATCCGGCGTCGCTCGAAGTCGAACGGCACTTCATCTATCTTCTTCCAGCCGCTCGCATCGATCTCCGTGTGCTCAAGAATGGCGTCATCCAGGGTGCTTTTTAAACCGGTTTCAAAAAAACTGTTGTAGTAGGCCATCTCCAGGACCCGCTGGCTGTCCTTCCCCAGGGGATTCAGGTGGCGTTCCAGATGGATGCGGGCCTCGGTCAGGGTGCCGGTTTTGTCGGTGCAGAAGACATCCATGCTCCCCAGGTTATGGATTGAGGCGAGCCTTTTTACGATCACCTTGTTGGCCGCCATCCGCAGAGCGCCCCGCGACAGTGTCACGGATACCACCATGGGGAGGAGTTCGGGGGTAAGTCCCACCGCAAGGGCCACGGCAAACAGGAACGATTCGAGCCAGGGCCGGTGAAAGAAGGCATTGACCAGGAGGACGAACAGGACGAGGAGTATCGTCATGCGCATGATGAGAAGACCGAAACGGTGGGTCCCCTCTTCAAAGGCGGTGGGCGGGGCCTTGGCAAGAAGGGTGTCGGCGATCCCACCGAGTTCCGTATTCTGCCCGGTGCGGCAGATCAGCACCCTGGCCGTGCCGCTGACAACCGATGTCCCCAGGAGCACGGTGTTGCCGGCAGCGAGAACTTCACTCACTTCTGGCAATTCAACCGGGGATTTTTCCACCGGAAATGCTTCTCCGGTAAGGAGGGCCTGGTTGACGAAGAAGTCCTTTGCCTCCAGCACCCGTCCGTCACAGGGGATCAGGTCGCCGGCGGCAAGGAGCGCCACATCTCCCGGCACCATCTCCGCGAGCGGTATCTCCAGGGGCTTGCCGTCCCGCAGCACCTGTCCGCGCACCGCCACCGACTGGCGCAGACGATCCGCCGCCTGTCCGGCCCGGTATTCCTGGACGAAATCGAGGGTCACACTGATGAGGACGATGGTGCCGATAATGAAGAAGCTGGTGGCGTCGCCGGTGAAGGCGGATAGGGCGCTGGCGGTTAGAAGAATGATGACCAGGGGATTCTTGAACTTGGAGAGAAATTGCAGTATCAGCGCCTTTTTGCGCTCCCCGTGGATAAGGTTGGGGCCGAATCGGGCCAGGCGGAGAGCCGCCTCCGCGCTGCTCAGTCCGTCAGGAGTTGCGGCCAGCTGTTCCAAGAGTGCCGTGACGGGGAGTTGCCAGAAATGGGACTCCGTTTTAACGGCGGGTGCAGGCATTATGGATTCCCTCCAACGACTGGTTAAGAAAGTCTGTCATTGTGAGCAAATAAAAAATAAATAATTAGATAGTTAAGCTCATGCGTTAACCCATTTCCAGTTGAGAATCTCCGGCATGTCTATGCCGTGCCTGGTGATGTACTCCCTGTGCTCGACGAGCCTGTCCTGCACCATCTGCTTCAGATAGGCCCCCCTGGTGCCCGGATGCGGCAGCCGGTCAATTACGTCCTGCACCAGATGAAAGCGGTCCATGTCGTTCAGGACTGTCATGTCGAAGGTGGTGGTTATCGTCCCCTC
>JBGPID010000417.1:0-2887 GCA_041484725.1 Geobacteraceae bacterium
CCGACCTCGAACCTGGACGCCTCCCGCCGGGAGAACCTTGCCCATGCCTTCCGCGCCATCGATGTGGGACGCGAGGAGGTTACCGAGCACTGGTACGATCAACTCTTCCTCATCAGCCACGATGTGGCCTTCACCGAGATCACCGACCAGGTAATTCAGCTGTAAATGAGGGACTCTCTTATTTAATTGCTGCAACAATAAACCTTTCCCTCATTCTTTTCTGATTACAGGGTCATCCATCCTGTGCACGATCAATGTTTACCATAAGAGCTCGCGCCCGGAGATGAATTCCCTCTTTTCGCCGGTGACTGGGTCCCGGAATCTTATCATTCCGGCAACAAGTTGGAGCGGGTTGGCGAAGTCGTCCCCGGTTTCCGGCTTAAGCTCCGGATAATACCTGTCGTTCAGTATGCCGCACCCCAGACCACTCATATGAATCCGCAGCTGATGCGTTTTTCCGGTTAACGGACGCAAAAGAAAACGGGCCATCTCTCCCTTAACCTCAAGGAGATTGATCGTTGAGCGGGCATTCACAGCTCCGGGAGCTGTTCTCATCCTGAACCACGGTTCTCCCCTTTCTATTCTGTTCTCGACAACCCACGCGGTTTTTTCCGGAAGGGGGAGAGAGGCGGAGAGGGCCTGATAGGTCTTTTCCACTCGACCGTTCCTGAAGAGTTCGCCGTAAAGGCCCCGCGTCTTTTTGTTGACGGAAAACAGGACAATGCCCGCTGTTTCGCGGTCGATCCGGTGGATTGGGGCAAGGTCCCGGATGCCCGTGCTCTTGCGCAGACGGTTCAGCAGGCACTCGTCAACATAACGGCCGCCCGGGGTCACGGGAAGGAAATGGGGTTTGCAGGCGACCAGTATCTCGTCATCCTGAAACAGAACCTTTTCCGTAAAAGGAATGACCGGCTCATTAATGACTTCCCGGAAATAAAGGATACGTCTGCCGGGCGCATATCCGCTATCAGGAGTTATCGGCCTTGCCTCCTCGTCAAGCACCTTCCCTTCGGCAATGCGGTTCTCCCAGATCTCCCACGGAACAGAGGGAAACCTCCCGGTCAAAAAACCGAGGATCGAAGGATAGGGTTTTTCGGCCTTCGGCATGGTGACAATGGAAGGGTGTTTTGAGATCCCCATAAATTATTTTCCTGCCATCACTCTGTCAACCTTAAATGGAGAGGATCAGGAGTTCAGGTATTCCGCGATCTTTTCCGCCAGGGTCCGGTAGACCCGCTCGCACTCATTTATATCCTTTTCCAGGAGGGTGACCCTGAATCCCTGCAGCGGGGTGGAGAATGAAGAGAGCGGGACGACGCAGATGCCGGTATTGGCAAGGAGGTAATAGACGAAACGTTTGTCCGGCGAAACCCCCGGAGCGCCCACGAGTCCTTCCACCAGTTCCCGCACTTCAGGTTTGTCGATGGGAAGGCTATGCCTGTCGCTTAAGAGTCCGTCATGGAAGGCGACCGCCATGTAGAATGCGCCATTCGTCCGGTTGACCATGAGCCCCGGCACCTCTTTCAGGAAGTTGTAGGTGATGTTGCTCATCTGTTCGTAGCGGTTAATCCGCTCCATCAGGTACCCCTTGTATTCGGGGTGGGAAATGATGGCCGGGATCGCCTTCTGGGGAAGGGTGGTGGAGCAGACCTCGTTCATCTTGGCGGTGAGGATGGTATTGATGTACTTGTCGAAGCGGCTGTCCCTCCCGAAGTTGTAGACCTCGATCCAGCCACAACGTGAGCCGGGCCAGGGGAATTCCTTGGAGATCCCCTTCATGGCGATGGCCGGGACATTGCCGATCAGATCGGAGATGGGAACGGTTTTCTGGCCGTTATAGAGAATATGATTGTAGACCTCGTCGGCGATGATGAACTGGTCGTATTTGCGGGCGATGGCGATGATCCGCTCCAGGGTCTCCGCCGGGTAGACCATGCCGGTCGGGTTGTCCGGGTTGATGAGCATGATCCCGGAGATCTGCGGATTGAACTTTATGTGGTTCTCCAGGTCTTCCAGGTCGGGGTACCAGTTGTCCTCCGGCTTGAGCCGGTAGCAGATAGGCGCCGCGTTGGCATGCATCGCCTCACCTAGGGTGTGGGTGGTGTAGGTGGGAGAAGGAAAGAGGATGCGGGTCTCCGGACGAAGACAGCCGTAGACCTTGGTTATGGCGTCCCCCAGGCCGTTGAAGAAGATGACGTCGTCGGGGGTTATCTGCGCGCCGCCGCGCTGGTTGGTGAGTCCGCAGACAAACTCGCGGGTCTCCAGCACCCCGCGGGTATGACAGTAGCCCCAGGTGTCATTGTTCATTGCCTCCCTGACCACAATCTCCTTCATCCATCCGGGGATAATCTCCCCCTTCATTATCGGATCACCGATGTTCTCCCAATTTATTTTAACCCCATGCTTCTGGAGCCTTTCCGCCACGTTGACGATGTTGCGGATCTCATAGGTCATTTCGCCCGCGCCGGTGCTTACCAGATCACTTCTCATTGACTACCTCGCTGATAAATATTAATAGTGATAAACCATGAAAATGAAAAGGCCGTGGAGAAGAACCCACGGCCTTAAGAGTATGTACAAACGGGAATACGGCTCCTACAAGGCAGAGGGCTGTCCTGCGGCGGAAATCGCCGCGGTGGCGATAGCTCGTGCCTCTGATGCATATTCTATGGGGAAAATACCGTACATAGTCTATTTAACTAGCACACACTCTCCCTCAAGTCAACGTTTTTGTAGGTTAAAAACTATTCGAGGTTAATCTGGAAACGGCCGTCGCCGTCTCTCCAGGGGAGCCAACCCTGCCGGCAGAAATCGACGATTACCAGGACCCAGTCCCCCTTGATCTCGATCAACCGCAGGTTTTCCTGTCCGGAGAGGGGGTCTATCA
>JBGPID010000418.1:0-2883 GCA_041484725.1 Geobacteraceae bacterium
CGGGACGGGAACGTTGAACATCATGATCACGAAGGAAAAGGCCGCGCCCAGAGCAAGGAGCGGCACATGCCGGGAACGAAGGGTTTTCTTTACCTTGCGGGCCGCCACCGCCAGTATGGTAATGGTGACGCCGTAAAGGGGGAGATATGTCTGGGGTGAAAGGTAACCGTCCGGGATATGCATGATCTTCCTCTATTCTTTCGGCATGGCGATAACACGCAACCGGCAATCCTCACCCCTGCGGGTGCACGAAAACTATATCCGTAACACCCATGTCAAGTCAAGCAGTAATTTATTAAATTAGAATCTTGCCGATTAGTTATGCATTGTTAAATTAACGGCATTAATATTTCTGCATTTATCCTTGCAGGCGCCGCATATCTCCTCTACCTTTCCGTGTGAGAAAAGGAGAGGCACTGCTGCGGGTGCCTGGGAGAAACGGTAAATGAAGTGGAATTTAAGCAGTTTTGTCGTCTACACAATGGTATAATTCAAAACATCTAATCTTTTAATTTACGATGTGCTTTGGTGAATAATCGCTTGACATACGATTACCTTCATGTTACCTCACAGGTAACACATATTAATTATTCGTAACACTATCCGCTGAATGTACCGGGTGTGCCTTTAGCAAAACATATTCTGACAGGATGCATGAATGAAGAGAATTAGTGTGCTGACCTTTTGCATGCTCGTATTTGCCATGATGGGAGGGGGTGCATATGCTGCCCCTGAGACAAGCTATAAAGTTGCCGGGGAGGCCGCCGTCGATGACCGGACGGTCAGGGATCTCGTCGAACTCGCGAAAAAGTATGATGCAACCGGAAAGCTTCCCCGGTCGGTTGTGCTTGAAGGCAACCCTTGCCCCAGGGGAGAAGCTGCGATCTGCCTCCTCGCTGTCATTGAAAAGGTCCTCGACAAGAGCCGGACGGAAGGAAAGGAAGCGGTGGCGCAAGAGGACTTGGAGAAGATCAACGCACTGCACGAAGCGCTGCAGGACGAGCTGGCGAAGTATGAAGGATACCTGACGCGCCGGGAGGAGATCAAGTCGATCCTTGCCAAGCCGGAGGAGCCGGCGTTCGAGTATAAAGTGGGTGTTAACGGTTTTGTCAGGGGGGAAGGGGTCGGCAATTTCCGGCTTACAGATTTCAGCTATGCCCCGGGGCACGGCGAGGGACGCTTTCTCTACCGGGTCAAGCCTTATGCCTACTGGCATCCCACTGATTACCTGGACATCCATCTGGAAGGACAGGGGTATGGCTTTACGGGCGGGAGCCAGGAGAATAACAGGTATTCTCTTTACCAGGGGTTCATCGAAGGGAAACTGCCTGAGAAGGAGCTGCTGGCCCTGAAGGTTGGCCGGCAGGAATTCAGTTACGGCAGCACCTTTATCCTTGGCCCTAACTCTTTCTACGACGGTCTTGTCTTTGACTCAGTGAGACTCAGGGTCCGACCGGCAAATCCGCTCACTGTCGATTTCCTGGGGGGTCTGTATGGAACTCCATTTGCCTTTGGTCTGAAGGGAAACCTGGCCGGGGCGTATGCAATCTACAGGTTCTCCGATGATGACGCCCTTGATCTGTACGGATTCAACGATACCGGCTCGATAGCCCATCACAGCGGTGAACACCGCGAAATCTGGGGCCTAAGGGGAACGGCAAAGTTCGGCCCTGTCAGCGTGGAATTCGAGCCGGTTTATGAGACCGGCAGGGTCTTCAATCCAGCCAGCGGCGGCAACGATGATATAAGCGCATATGGCGGCCATTTTGACGTGAATATGGATTCAACCGTGGCCGGGCATAAAGACAAATATCAAATCGGTTACGCCTACGGCTCCGGAGACAGGGAGGCGACAGCCGGTGTCAGGTTCAGAAAGGAATTCCGCAACCCGGACAACGACTCATCACTGGTTGGGGACATGAACGTGATCGGCGATCTTTCGGGTATTACTGTCGGTAAACATCACGCCAGCGGTCTCCACGACTTTACCTTTGGCTGGGGAATCGACATCACCAAAGGGCTTAACTTTTCCGCGACCGGCCACTACTTCCTCGCCGATGAGGTGGAATACGGCTTCAGCAGGAACCTGGGCCTCGAAACCGACTTCAATCTGACCTATGCCATGAGCGATAACCTTTCGCTCATCTTTGCCTACGACCACTTTTTCACCGGCGGTTTTTTCAGGGGTGCGTCGGGAAGCAGCGGCGATATCCACTATGGTTACCTGATGCTGCAGTTCGATATCTCGAAGAGCAAGCCCAAGCTGAAGCCGGTCAAGGGGTAGCGGACCGGGAAATGTGATCGGCTTTTATGATGAATGCATAAAACTGGGGAAAGCAGTTATTGACTTAGGGGGCGAAAAGGTGTATTGAAATGGCGTAATTTTGCACTGTTATGGGGGATATGATGGAGTGCGAACGCCGGGGAAAACGAAGTAATGAAAGCCGCCCTTGTCAGCATTATGCAGTCGGGCGGTTTTTCAGTTTGTGCGGGAGTTGACTGAGAATCATTATCGAAAATAAATCTGACCCGGTTTATTTTATGGGATATCCGAAGGCCACACTGGATTTTAAAAGGGCATTGATCCATACCTTGACGCTCATATTTCATGAACATAAGGTGAGTTAACCATGACAAAAGCAGACCTCGTAGACAAGATACACGCCAATACCGGGCTCACAAGAGATGAAGCCTTCGCGTATCTGGAAACAATCCTGGAAACGATCAAGAAGACCCTTGAGACGGCTGAAACCGTGAAGATTACGGGCTTCGGGAGTTTTGTCGTTAAGGAAAAGAAAAGCCGCAATGCACGGAACCTGCAGACCGGCGAGCCGATAACGATTGCCGCCCGAAAGATCCTGACATTCAAAGCGAGCACGGTTC
>JBGPID010000419.1:0-2871 GCA_041484725.1 Geobacteraceae bacterium
AGAAACATGGGGGGTGGGGGGAGCGTTGAAGATACTGACGGACGGTGTCAGTGGGAGGAGGTCAGAGGAAGTGGGAGTAAGTGGAAGGAAACGCGAGCGTTAAGGGCACCGTGGGCGCGGCGCGCGTGGAGGCGCGATTGAGGCGCTTGGTGTCAGCGCGCGGCGGATGCGCGTTGGATGGTCACTCAAAACAAAAGAGTTAAGCGATTTTGGCGCGGCATCCAACGCGCATCCTTTATAGAACTGGCCAGCGTGGCGCGTATCAGATAGGAAATAGAGGGTTAACCCAACGCGCATCCGCCCTGACAGCTCCAATCCAACGCGCATCCAACGCGCATGGCAACCCGGATAATTTGGTGGCGACCGGGCGGTGCGGCTACGGCAGGCGAATGCCGCAGGTTTTTTCCGCGAACGCGGCGGCATCCGCCAGGCCAAAGAGCGAGTGTAGTTCGCCACCCAATTCGACCATTCCATCGTCACCGGCCACCGCGGCCACCGCAAGCAATTCGCGCACGGGCACCGCGGCGCGCTCCGGCTGCCTGATCGTGCGGATGAGCTCACCCGTGCCCCTATAAATTCTGAGGATGCCGAAGTCATGCGACGATGGTCCGGCGTTGGACCCACGCTCAATTGCGACGAGCTGACTACCGCCCGGCGCGGCGATGTTGCAGCTGCTGGTGCCTGGGAAATATTGGACCGTCCATTGGGACACCCCACCGAAGCTCGCTTCGATTAAAGAATCGGACGAGGTCACTAGGGGTTCGTGTGAAAGAACCGTGCGAGGGACGCGCGGCTTCGGCCAGCCGCAGAACTGCGAGCCGCGATCGTAGGCGGAAGCGAAATCGCCCTGCTGGATTTCGACGGTGCGCGCCTCCCCGCTTGGCCACACGACAAACCGAACGCGCACCGCGGACCCGGAGTAGAGAGCGTTCACCAGGTCGGCCATGTGCTGCCAGGGAACGAACATCGGGTGCGGATGCCTAGAAGTATCGAGTTCGAAAAGTTCTTTGTCGCCAATCCGCATTTGGGGCTTCACCGAATAGTCCAGCTTGAGCACATCACTAGTCCAAACCGAAGCTCCAGACCGCCCGTAGAATTCGAGATGGATGCCACGCAGGGGAGTGGAGACGGTACAGGTTCGCTCGTCGGTCATTTCATCGTTCTTAACGTGGAGCACGATACCGCCGGGGAAAACAAAACTTCGCGGCGCGGCGACAGGAGACGAGGTGACCGCCGGCATTGCGCCGGGCTGGACCTGGGAGCTCGCCGGCAGCGAGAACGCGAGCAATCCAAACAGCAAGAGTGCCTTCGGGAGCTTCATTTTTTCTCCTCGTGGGAGAGTTCAGCTTCGACACCTTTGAAAAACTTCTCGGCCATCCTATCTCCCGCTCCCCACGCCAGCAATTGTTGCTTCGTCTTTTGGACATTAAGGATAAGGATCGCGCCACCCTTCGTCCGTTCGATCGAGACGTTGCAATCGAAGCCCCAGGAGGCGAGCGATGTTCCCGTGTGAAACTCGAACACCAGATTCTTCTCGTCTGTGAAATTGACTCTATGGTGCTCGCGGGCGTATTTGTATGCGGCCTGGTAGACGTCCTCGGCAGGCACGTTGAACTCGTGACTCTTGGGCTTCGCCGAAACCCCGGCCGCGAGCAACAACATCGCCGCGAGACCGACTAGAATTCCCTTCGTAATCTTGAGCATGCAAAGCCCTTTCAGCGGACCGAGAGGCGAAAATACGTGCAGGCCTTGGCGCGAAACGCGGGACGGTCGACGGCGACCAAGTCCGCGGTGTGGACGCCGTCTTCCACGCGGGCACCGGTGCGCAGCGCCGTGGCGATGAACTTCTCCTTCGATTTAACTTCCTTCTCGGCCTCACGCACGCGGCGGCGCTTCAGGAGCAATTCCTCGAGGTCTTCCTGGTAGATGGTGTGAGCAAATCGACCGGGGTCTTTCTTACGCAACTTTAGAACGACGATGTTTCCTGCTGGACTCGGCTGGGTGCTCACGGTCTTCTACCCTTCTGGCGATATCGGCCTGGCGCTTGACCAGGGTCTTCCAATCGGGAGAGGAGTCGCGGGACAATGCGGCTAGCCCTGTGCGAAGAGCTTGGAGAAGTATAACAGATGTGTCAAGTTCATGCTTCTTAGCCAGACGCTGAACCTCGTCCGAGATATCTCCAGGCAGCTCGTTCAGATCGCGTTCGGCGATCGGTCGCTCGTGCCATTCGTATGATTTCAGGACCTCGCGGATCTCTGGAGCCAAAGCCGGGGCGAGTTCGGCCATCCTTTTTAGGCTCGCCGGCGATGGCTTGTTTCTACCCCTCTCCCAGTTGGCAACCGAGGCTTCCGAGACCGAAAGCGCCGCCGCGAAGCGCGCCTGGGTGAGGTGCAGCGACCGCCTGATCCTGCCAATGAGTGAGCCGCGCAAAAAATACCCCTCAAAAATAGTTCTTGACATGCCCTAAACATTAGCCTTAGAGTTCAGGGCGTATGAGAAACCACGTTTCAAGTAACAAGGATACCATTCGGCTCGCCCGCCTGGCGCGCATCTACCGCGGCGTGCAGATCGCGGTCGCGTCCGAACTTGGGCTTAGCCGTCCGCACGTCTCCCTCGTCTGCCGCGGGTTCCGCAGATCGCGCCGCGTTGAAAAGGCTTTAGCCGAAGCGGTTCTCCGAATTCAGAAGGAGGCTGCATGATCGCCGCGCTGCACCTGCCGATGCGGATGGGGATCGACACACGGAAGTTGGTGACTGTGCGGCTCGATCCGGAGATGCACGCGCGGGCGTTCGATGAAGCGCGACGGCGGAAATGCGGCGACGGCGATCCGACGGTGGGGCCGTTCTGCTCGTGGTGCGTGCGGCAAATCCT
>JBGPID010000420.1:0-2869 GCA_041484725.1 Geobacteraceae bacterium
CTAAGGAAAAGATCATGGGATTCGGCCACCGGGTGTACAGGGAGACGGACCCCCGCTCACCCATCATCCAACAGTGGTCGAAAAAGCTCTCCGAGGCCTCCGGCAACATGCTTCTCTATAACGTATCCGAGCGGATCGAAGAGGTTATGCGGCGCGAGAAGCGGCTCTTTCCCAATCTCGACTTTTACAGCGCATCCGCATACCATCTCTGCGGCATCCCGACCGCTATCTTCACTCCGCTCTTCGTCTTTGCCCGCATCACCGGCTGGTCCGCGCATATTATCGAACAGCGCGCCGCCAACCGCATCTACCGGCCGATCGCGGCATATACCGGACCGGAGCCGCGGGCCTATGTGCCGCTGGAGGAGCGGGAATAAAAAACTTTCTTCACCGCAGAGGACGCGGAAAGACAGATTCTTGTGGATGTTGAATAAGTCTTTGAAACGCAAAGACGCTAAGACGCAAAGTAAAATCAATAACACAGCGGTTTGTTCTTTAAGCCCGAAAAAGATTCAAGTGGTTTTTGTTTTTTGCGTCCTTTGTGTCTTGAGCGACTGAAAGGAGCGGGCGGTGCAAAAGGTTTTGCTTTTTGTGTTTGTTTGGAATTTGAGATTTGAAGTGTGGGATTTCCACCGAAGGGGGCTTAATGTCCACGCAGAGCGAAAATAACGTTCGACCCCCTCCCGACCGGGAAATGCTGGACATTGCGGATTATCTGATAGACTACGAGATTGCGAGCGAAGAGGCATGGGAGGCGGCCAGCCTCGTTCTTCTCGATAGCCTGGGTTGCGCAATGCTGGCGCTCGGTTTTCCGGAGTGCAGCCGGCTTCTCGGACCTATTGTCCCGGGGACTGTGGTCCCGCTGGGAGCCCGGGTCCCCGGAACCGGTTTCGTGCTCGACCCGGTAAAGGGGGCGTTCGATATCGGAACCCTCATCCGTTGGCTTGATTTCAACGACACCTGGCTGGCCGTCGAGTGGGGGCACCCTTCCGACAATCTGGGGGGAATCCTGGCTGTAGCCGATTTCGTGAGCCGCAGGGAGTGCGCCCAAGGAAATTCCCCTCTTGTCATGGCCGATGTGTTGGCCGCGATGATCAAAGCCCACGAGATCCAGGGGATAATGGCGCTTGAGAACAGCTTCAACCAGGTCGGGCTCGACCATGTTGCGCTGGTCAAACTTGCCACTGCGGCTGTGGCGACCCGCCTCCTTGGCGGCGGGAAAGAGGAAATCGTAAACGCCATTTCCCAGGTCTGGGTGGACGGCCAGAGTTTGCGCACCTTTCGACAGGCCCCTAATACGGGTAGCCGCAAGTCGTGGGCCGCCGGGGACGCAACCAGCAGGGGAGTGCGTCTGGCGCTTCTCACCATGGCGGGCGAAACGGAGCATCCAAGCGCGTTGACCTCTCGGAATTGGGGGTTTTACGATGTCTCCTTCCGGGGGGAACGGTTCCGTTTTCCCCGTCCCTATGGTACGTACGTGATGGAAAATGTCCTGTTCAAAGTCGCTTTTCCGGCTGAATTTCACGCCCAGAGTGCTGTGGAGTGCGCCCTTGCGCTCCATGACCAGGTAAGGGACCGGCTTGACGAGATCGACAAAGTTATCATCGCCACCCAGGAACCGGCCATGCGCATCATAAACAAGAGCGGCCCCCTTTACAATCCCGCCGACCGTGATCACTGTCTCAAGTACATGGTGGCTGTCGGGCTCATCTTCGGCGAGTTGAGCGCCGGCCATTACTCGGATACCGTGGCCGCCGACACCCGCATCGACTGGTTGCGCGGCCGCATGGAGGTGGTGGAGGAGCCGCGCTACAGCAAAGATTACCTCGACCCGGACAAGCGCTCCATCGCCAATAGCGTCCAACTCTTTTTCCGGGACGGCAGCCGCACCGCTCGGGTGGAAGTAGAGTATCCCCTCGGCCACCGCCGTCGCCGGAAAGAGGGGTTGCCGCTCCTGCTCGGGAAATGCCGGGCAAACCTCAGCGCCCGCCTGCCGGCTCACCGGGTGGAAAAGCTCTTGGCTCTCCGTCTTGACCGGCAGCGCCTGGAAAAGATGCCGGTCCATGAATTCATGGAGATGCTGGTGGTGTGAAGGAAGGAAAGGTTCGCCGCTAGCAGCGTCCCCCTTGCCGCTTCTGGTTCTTGCATTACTTCCCTTGCCTTAATTTATCATTTTTTGTTGTTTTATCCCTGAATAATCTGATCCAGGATTTGACCATCAATATCAGTATTGATCTGAATCCACAGTGGAAGATGGTCCGAAAGCTGATAGGTAAAATCAGTCTTGTTCATGCCTGGAAATAGAGGTTCTATATCGTTCATGTAAAAATCGAGTATTCCGCCATTATTCGTGAAATTGTCCGGATAAATCGGGAACTGGAGGATCTGGTCGTAGCGCTTATCTTTCTCAAGGTTTGTTCCGAAAGTAAGTTTCTGAAGCGCTTTCGGAATTTGTAACCCATGGCTGGTGATCGCCTTGAACAGATCGTTATCAAGACTGGGGATGTTGAAGTCACCCATGACTATCAAGTCTTTATCTTCGATTGTTTTCTTTTGCCGTTTTGCTTCTATCCAGTCGGCAAGCATCTGAAGTTCGCCTTTACGGCCTTCTTCATCGTCACCCCAACGGATATGTGTCGTTAAGACAACAAAGTCAAAATTGCCTGACCGGAATGATGCCAGATAGGGGCTTCGCCACCATGACAATTTTGAATGGTATTCCTGGCCCTGCTTTGTTCGCGGAGGATTAGCCTCTGCCGCCAAGCCATTAAAGACCACTGCCCGTTTGTCATAAATAAAGGCTATGCGCTCGTGGTTACCTCCCATATCCGGGATCATGTCAGAATATACTGCCCGCCAATAGGGACCC
>JBGPID010000421.1:0-2861 GCA_041484725.1 Geobacteraceae bacterium
CTGACCGACCTGGTCTCCGGCCGGATCATCCGCGGTGAAATAGCGCCGCGATTCAAGGCCGGCGATATCGATGGCGGGATCAAGGCCGGTGTCGCGGCAATCATGGCGGTGGCAAAGGGCGAATATACGGCGCAACCGCGCGACCTGGGACATGGCAAAAGGAGCATGCATCCCATCTTCACCTTTGTCATTTTTCTCATGGTGGCGTGCATATTCCTGGGCTCCATTTCCCGTATCCTCGGCGGAGTGGCCGGGGCGATCGGCCTCCCGATCATCGCCTTTCTCCTCTTTCCCGGTCTTGCTTTCTTACTCCTCATCGGCCTCGGTGTGGGTGGTTTTTTGCTGGGCCTCTTCCTGACATTCCTCTTTGGCGGAGGCGGTGGTGGAGGGGGGTTCTTCGGCGGTGGCGGGCCGTTCATGTGGGGAGGTTTCGGCGGCGGCTTCGGCGGTGGGGGCTTCTCGGGCGGTGGCGGCGATTTCGGCGGCGGCGGAGCGTCCGGAGACTGGTAGGAGAGTCAGGTTCAGGTTGAGGTTCAGATAAAAGCTATAAGTAAAGGTTGAGGTAAATGATGAAAAGCTACAAGGCCCACACCTTTTTCAACGATGAGGAGAAGGAACGGATCAGGCAGGCTGTGCAGGCCGCCGAGAGCCGCACCTCCGGGGAAATCGCCACGATGGTCGTTGACCATAGCGACAGGTACCACGAGGCGGAAGTTCTGGGGGGGATCCTGGTTGCCGGGCTGGTTGGGCTGATTATTGCGACCGTCGTGCAGCACGTCACTATCTGGACCTACATCCCGTTGGTCTGTATCCTGTATATCCCGGCCCGGTTGCTGTTTATCCGCGTTCCGCGGCTCAAGCTCCCATTTATAAACAAGTTGAGGATGATGCACGCGGTGCGGGAGAGGGCCGTCCGCGCCTTTTATGAAAAGAGGCTGTACAAGACCAGGGACGAGAACGGCGTCCTGATTTTCATCTCGATCCTGGAACGTAAGGTCTGGATCCTGGGGGACCGGGGTGTTGACCGGAAAATTCCCCATGCAACCTGGCAGACCCATGCGCGGGAGATTTCAGCGGGGATAAAGGAAGGACGCGCCTGCGCGGCGCTCTGCACTGTCATCGGCGAGTGCGGCCATGTGCTAGGGGAGCACTTCCCCAGGAAAGAGGACGATACCAACGAACTGCCTGACGATCTGATCTGTTGAACCCCGCGTAACATTTATCAACTACCTCCTCCGTTGGCGCCCCCCTTTTGTCGCTCAAAATTTAACAACCAGGTTTTTATTAACATCCCCCACAGCCCCCCATTGACATTGCCATTCCAGTTTACCCCGGCCTTCTATTGGATTCCGGCCTTAACACCCTACTTCCCATCAGCATCCATAACCCGTTGTTTTAATAAGATAGTTGTTATGGCATAGAAAATGGATGCGATTAGCTGTGATGAACAGGTCTTCAACCTGAATTAACCTGGGTATGACTTCATATATGGAGTTCCGGAATATGGAGGCCTTCTCCAGGCAGCAGCCCGGTTAACAAGGTCCCGGGAGCAGTTGGTATATGACGGCAAAATCTACAATCAGCAGACGACAGTTTTTATCTCTGTTATTGACCGCCATCCCGAGTGCGGCCATCGCCCACGGGGTAACCATGGAGCCGGAACGGCTCAGGATCACCCGGAACACGCTGAAAATAACGGGGCCCGCCGTGCGGTTCGTGCATTTTTCCGATCTGCATTTCCGTGGTGAAACGGTCCTGACCCGAAAGGTTGCCGACGAGATCCACCGGTTCAGACCCCATTTCGCCTGTTTCACCGGCGATCTTATCGACAATGCCGACCAAAAGGAAGGGGCTTTTGCCTTTATACGCTCCCTGAACTGTCCGGTCTATGGCGTTCCGGGCAACCATGATTACCGGTCTGGCGTACCATTCGAGGAATTTGCCACGGCATTCTCTTCAACAGGTGGTGGCTGGCTGGAGAATGAAAATCTGCTTGTTCCGGGAACCGGCCTGGAGGTCGTTGGGCTCGCGATCAACGGCGACCAGACGATCGACCCTCCGCTTTCTGAAAAGCGCATCTTGCTGACCCACTTTCCGCAGGCGGTGGACAAGATCGGCGACGCCACCTTTGCGGCGATTCTGGCGGGCCATTCCCATGGCGGCCAGGTGCGACTCCCATTCTATGGTTCCCTCTATCTTCCGCCGGGTGTGGGGCGGTACGACCTCGGCTCCTTTCAGACACCGGCCGGCCCCCTGCACGTCACGGCCGGCATCGGAACTTCGGCACTGCCGGTGCGTTTCTGTTGCCCGCCTGAGTTATCGCTGTATCAATCATAGACTGAATCGACTCCCGTAGGGATCATCAGGCTCTCCAATCCACGCTCTCCGCGCTGTAGCGACTGAATTCGGGGGTCACCCCATAAGCAATTCTCACGTTTCTTCTCCACTTCTCCAGTGCTGTTTTAATCAATAGCTAGTCTCTCACTAATAGCGAACCTTGAGCCCAAAAAAACGGAACGTGCGCATTGTGGGCACCCTATACAAGTCTGTGCGCAAGATTTCCGGTGACAAAAGCGTTCCACGAGGCAGGAAGGGAGAGGTTACTGTCGGGAAAATAGTTAGGGCCTGTTAAGAAATTAAGTGGAACAATATGGCGCTCAGATTTAGATCAGCTTTGGCCAGGCAGATTGAGCCGGACCGCAAGCGTAGCGTAAGCTAAGTTGAGGATTTGGCGATTGAAGCATGGTCAAAAATGGCCTTAAGATGAGATGCCAGATTCCGGGGCGATGATGACCTTGCGTCCCGCTACGGTAAGCCGCCCTTCGGCAAAGAGCCTGACGGCCATTGGATAACAGCGATGC
>JBGPID010000422.1:0-2844 GCA_041484725.1 Geobacteraceae bacterium
ACATCAGGATTGCCACCAAATACCCCAACGTGACGGAGAAGTATTTCTCTGCCAAGGGTATCCAGGTTGAAATTATCAAGCTTTACGGCTCCATCGAGCTGGCGCCGCTGGTTGGCCTCTCCGAGCGGATCGTGGATCTGGTTTCCACCGGCGAGACCCTGAAGCAGAACGGCCTGGTGGAGGTGGAGACCATCGCCGAGATCACCACCCGGCTGATCGTCAACCGGGCCAGCCTGAAGACTAAACACAAGAGGATTACGGAGATCATCGAGGGGCTGGAAAAGCACGTTCAGTGAATTCTTAACCATAGATGAGGTTTTTATGCAATTCCTCGACATAAACGACAGGGATTTCGATGCACGGTTTGCCGCCATTCTGGCCCGAGGCGAAGAGAGCGGCAAAGAGGTCGAGCAGGCGGTCCTCGATATCATAACCGATGTGCGTAAACGGGGGGATGCGGCGCTTCTCGACTACACCCGGCGCTTTGACCGGCTGGAGGCGGAGTCGGTCGAGACCCTCCGGGTGACTGAGAAAGAGTTCGAGGAGGCCTTTGCTAGTGTGCAGGACGAGGATATTGCCGCCTTGAAACTGGCAGTGGAGCGGGTGACGCGCTTTCATGAGAAACAGAAGCAGGAGACCTGGCTCTCCACCGATGAGGAGGATATTCTCCTCGGACAGATGATCACTCCCCTGGAAAAGGTCGGCATCTACGTGCCGGGTGGAAAGGCGAGTTATCCTTCGAGCGTGATCATGAACGCCGTGCCGGCCAAGGTAGCCGGTGTTACAGAAATTATCATGGTTGCTCCAACTCCCGGTGGCGAAATCAATCCCCATGTTCTCGTGGCTGCCAGGCTTTCAGGGGTCGATAAAATCTTTCGCATCGGCGGGGCCCAAGCCGTGGCGGCGCTTGCCTACGGCACTGCTACCGTGCCAAAGGTGGACAAGATCACCGGCCCCGGCAACATCTACGTGGCGACCGCCAAGAAGCTGGTATTCGGCCGGGTCGGCATCGATATGATCGCGGGTCCCAGCGAAATTCTCATAGTCAGCGACGGAAGCGGCAACCCCGCCCACTTGGCGGCCGACCTCCTCTCCCAGGCGGAGCATGATGAACTCGCCTCATCCATCCTCATTACCACCGACCGTACCTTTGGCGAACGAGTGGCGGCCGAGGTGGATCGTCAGCTTGCTGAACTCTCCCGCGAGACCATTGCCCGCGCCTCGTGGGACAAGTACGGCGCGATAATCATCGCTGCTAATCTCGAAGAGGCAGTCACCTTTTCCAACCGGATCGCCCCGGAGCATATGGAGCTGGCAGTAGCGAATCCCTTTGCCCTTCTGCCGCGAATCAGGAATGCCGGCGCCATTTTCCTCGGCCATTCCACTCCCGAGGCGGCCGGCGACTATCTGGCCGGCCCCAACCACACGCTCCCCACCGGCGGCACTGCCCGCTTCTTTTCGCCGCTATCGGTGGATGACTTCGTGAAGAAGTCATCGCTTATTTACTTTGCGGAATCGGGTCTCAGGCGGCTCGGCAAGGATATCGTGCGGATCGCCGGTCTTGAGGGGCTGGAGGCGCACGCCAGGTCAGTTAGCATAAGATTGAAATAAAAGGTTCTGTAAATGATTCCGCTACGGCCCAATATATCTGCGATGAAAGGCTACGTTCCTGGCTTCCAGCCGACTGACGAAGCCGAGTATATCAAGCTCAACACCAATGAGAACTCCTACCCGCCATCGCCAGCCGTGGTAGCGGCGATTCTTGCAGAGCTCGGCAGTGACGGGGCAAGCCTGCGCCGTTACCCCAGCGCCACGAGTCAAAGGCTCCGGGATGTGGCCGGCGAGCTGTACGGTTTCGATCCATCCTGGATTATCATGGCGAACGGTTCCGACGAGGTGCTGAACAACCTGATCCGGGCCTTTGCCGGCGAGGGAGAGGAGATCGCCTATGTCCATCCTTCTTATTCCTACTACGCCACGCTGGCGGAGGTCCAGGGGGCAAGGGTCAGGACCTTCGGCCTGACCGGGGATTTCCGGATCGCCGGTTTTCCTGACCGATATGAGGGGAAAATCTTCTTTCTCACCACTCCCAATGCGCCTTTCGGCTGCGGATTTTCGCTCGATTACATCGAGGAACTGGCGCAAAAGTGCTGCGGCATGCTGGTTCTGGACGAGACCTACGCCGACTTTGCCGACAGCAGCGCCCTGGAGCTGGTGAAGAAGTACGAGAACGTGGTGGTGACCAGGACCCTCTCCAAGAGCTATTCCCTTGCCGGCATGCGGCTGGGGCTGGCCATTGCCCGCCCCGGGGTGATCGCGGCTCTGGACAAGATCCGCGACCATTACAACCTCGACCGGCTGGCCCAGGTGGCCTGCGTTGCCGCTCTCAAGGACCAGGCATATCTCCGGGAGTGCGTCCGGAAGATCCGTGCGACCCGTGAGTGGTTCGCGGGGGAGCTTGAGAAGCTCGGCTACTCGGCAATCCCTTCGCAGGGGAACTATCTCTTTGTCGCGCCGCCCGATGCAAACGGCAAGCGGGTCTACGATGGTCTGTTCGAGCGGAAGATCCTCGTGCGCCATTTTACCGACCCGCTCTTAAGCCATGGCCTGCGGATTTCCATAGGTACGAGGGAAGAGATGGAGAAGACGCTCGCTGCAATGCGCGAGATCGGATAAAATCAGTTCAAAGTTCTACGTTCAAGGTTCTAGGTTAAACCCTGAACTTTGAACCCTGAACGTATTTCTGAGGAGGATATCATGTCCCGTAAGGCCTCTATCGAAAGAATAACCAAGGAAACCCAGATTCGCCTATCTCTCAACCTCGACGGCAAGGGAAAGGCGAAG
>JBGPID010000423.1:0-2814 GCA_041484725.1 Geobacteraceae bacterium
ACCCTGTTCAGATGGTCCAGATCGGTAATTTCCACTTCAAATAGATTGATGCCACGCTTATCCACCGTGCTCTGAATGGATGCGCTGGCGATATTGGCCTCGCAGTTGGTGATTGCCTGAGAAATATTGGCCAGGATCCCTTTCTGGTCGTGGCAGGACACCCTGATCTTGACCGGCAGCGCCACCTTTCTCGTCTGGTTCCAGGTCACTTCAACGCGTCTTTCGGGATCGCTTTCCAGGGCAATGGCGCAATCGGAGGTATGGATAGTGACCCCTCTCCCCCGGGTGATGAAGCCAGTGATCTCGTCACCCGGCACTGGATTGCAGCATTTTCCGAAACGTACCAGGACATCCTCCACCCCGCTGATCTGGATGGCGCTGAACGATTTTCTCGTCAGTTTCTCGATAATCTTGCCGACCCGCGTTTCCTTGCGCTCCTGACGCTCTTCCAGCTTATCGGGAGGGAGGAGCTTGCCGAGCAGTTGATTGCAGGAGAGCTTGCCATACCCTACGGCGGCCATTAGATCGTCTTCACCGACGAAACCGAATTCGGCAGCAACCTTTTTCATTTCGCCCGCCTTCTGCAGCTTGCCGTAATTCAGGGAATACCGACGGAATTCCTTGTCAACGATTTCCCTTCCCAGGGATATGCTCCGAATCCGCTCTTCGGTCTTTATCCAGGCACGGATCTTGTTTCTGGCCCGGTAACTCTTGACTATTTTCAGCCAGTCCTTGCTCGGCGTGTGATGGGGGGAGGTGATTACCTCTACTATATCGCCGTTTTTCAGCTCATATTTGAGCGGTACGAGCTTGCCGTTCACCTTGGCCCCCACGCAGCGGTGACCTACGTCGGTATGCACGCTATAGGCGAAGTCGATGGGAGTGGCCCCCTTGGGGAAACTCTTGACGTCCCCCTTCGGGGTAAAAACATAGACCTCCTCGGGGAACAGCTCAACCTTGACGGTATCCATGAATTCCCGCGAGTCCTGCAATTCATGCTGCCATTCCAGGAGTTGCCTGAGCCAGGCGAAACGCTTTACCTCCTTTTCATCATACCCCTTCCCTTCCTTGTATTTCCAATGGGCGGCGATGCCGGCCTCGGCCACCCGGTGCATCTCCGCCGTCCGTATCTGCACTTCCATCCGCTCAGCAAAAGGGCCTAAAACCGTGGTATGAAGCGACTGATACATATTCCCCTTGGGCATGGCGATATAGTCCTTGAACCGACCGGGGACCGGTTTCCAGGTGGAGTGGATGATGCCGAGCACCTCATAACACTCCCGGATATCCTCCACCTGGATCCGGATTGCGATCAAGTCGTAGATCTCGTCGATATCGACATTGCGGCTCTCCATTTTCCGGAAGATGGAATATAGATGTTTGCTCCTGCCGGAAACCTCTCCCTTGATGCCATGCTCGGTCAGCTTCTGCCGGATAATCTCTTTAGCCTGCTCGACATCGGACTCGCGTTCCTGTTTCTTTTTGGCAACCTTGGAGGCCAGATCATAGTATACCTGCTGTTCCAGAAAGCGGAATGAAAGGTCTTCCAGTTCGCTCTTGATCCAGGAAATGCCCAGGCGATTGGCAATGGGGGCGTATATGTCCTGGGTCTCCTTTGCTATGCTACGCTGTTTCGGCTCGGGCTGATACTGGAGGGTCCGCATGTTATGGAGCCGGTCGGCAAGCTTGATCAGAATGACGCGTATGTCGTCGGACATGGCCAGCAGCATCTTGCGAAAATTTTCCGCCTGGCTTTCCTCTTTGGTCCTAAAGTTGATTTTCCCGATTTTTGTGACCCCGTCGACCAGATTCGCCACTTCTGTGCCGAAAATGCTCTCCAGCTCCTCATGGGTGGTGAGGGTGTCCTCTACGGTATCGTGCAAAAGACCGGTGACCACCGTAGCCACATCAAGCTTCAGGTCGGCCAGGATAGCCGCTACCTCCATGGGATGGACGAGATAAGGCTCCCCCGATAAACGGTTTTGCCCCTGATGCACCTTGGCGCTGAAAACATAGGCCTTGCGTATCAAATCCAGGTCGGCGGCGGGATTATATGCGGAAACCTTATCCAGTATGTCGTTGAGTCTTATCATAGATAAATGAGGAACAAAGGGCAAAAAGCAAAGGGCTAAAGACTAAAGGCTGAAGGCAAAAGGCCAAAGGCTAACGGCTATCTGTTTTCCCCTTTTGCCCTTGCCCTTAGCTTATGGTAAAGACAAAAAAAGGGCGGAAGCACCTGGCTTCAGCCCTTATCAGAGTTGGATTAACGGCTTTTTCGCGAAGTCAGTTCAAAGGCGACTTTGCCCGCTGCAATTTCCCGCAGCGAAATCACCACGTTCTTATTGACGGCTCGGTTCTCGATAAGCGGCTTGGCCCCTTTGTAAAGCTGCTTGACTCTTTTTGCCGCCAGCATCACCAGCAAAAACCTGTTATCAACCTTTTCCAGACAATCTTCAACAGTAACCCTTGCCATTGTTACTCCTTTCAGTTGTAACGGGATTGGGGGCCAGGGATTGGTAAAAGCTTTTCTTTCCCAGACCCCAGTCCCTAAATTTCAAATTTCTCTTTCACGTCCTCAAGCACCCGGGAAGTCCTACACTGTTCCGCAATCAGGACCGACTTGAGTTCTTCCACAGCCTTACTGTAAACATCATTGACGATAATATAGTCGTACCAGCGCGCCTCCTTTATTTCCTCGGCAGCAGCCCTGATGCGTCGCTCTTTCACCTCGGCGCTGTCTGAATTGCGCATATCGAGACGTCGGCGCAGTTCGTTAAAGCTGGGAGGCAGAATAAAAATGAAAACCCCCTCCCG
>JBGPID010000424.1:0-2813 GCA_041484725.1 Geobacteraceae bacterium
ACCAGACATTCCCATAATTCGTCATATACAAGCTGAGTGCTGCAAATTTCAGGATTTGGTAATGATGAATATGAGCGCATGCCGCACCTCGAAAATGGATATGTTTGAATTAATAATTATCCACGAAACATGCCAAATATCATTTTTCCGTTAAATCAATATGTTACTAAATATATGAAGAAAATGTGAAATTCCGGATTGTAAACTAAGTTTACAGAAGAAAAGTCGAGACAGGTCTGGAACTCGATCTGGACTGCATTTGTGGCATTTGTAAACAAAGTTTACATGTAAACTTTGTTTACAAATCAGGAGTGCCTGAAGCCGGGCCTGTAAGCCATTATTCACCCAGTTCGCAAATAATAGCCCTTACAGTCGGCAGAGTGTGGTAATCTTGATCACAGCAGCTTCGCAATTTCAACGCAAAGGAAATAAAGCGCACATGACGATAGAATGGTATCCCGGGCACATGGGCAAGGCCTACGAGCAGATCTCCGAATTGATCCGGAAGAACGACGTGATCATCGAGATCATCGACGCCCGGCTCCCTTCTTCCAGCTCCAATCACCTGCTGGAGGAGCTGCGCGGTAAAAAGCCCTGCATAAAGGTGATGAACAAGAACGACCTCGCCGACCCCGGCGTCACCAAGGCATGGGTCAGTGCATTCGAAAGAGAGACCGGGATTCACCCCCTCCCGCTATCGGCGAAGCAGCCCCGTGAGGTGAGCCGATTGATCAGACTCTGCCTGCGCCTTGCGCCCACCCGCGGCAAACCGGGGAGACCGCTACGCGCCATGGTCGTCGGCATTCCCAACGTCGGCAAGTCCACCCTTATCAACACCCTGGCGGGAAAGTGCCTGGCCAAGGTCGGGGACAGGCCCGCCATCACCACCTGCGCCCAGCGGATCGACCTGCATAACGGCATAATCCTCTCCGATACGCCGGGACTGCTCTGGCCCGACATGAGCGACCAGGTCGCAGCCTATCGACTGGCAACCTCCGGCGCCATCGGGGCTAACGCCCTCGACTACACCAACGTGGGGCTCTTCGCAGCCGAATTTATGATGCGGCGTTATCCGGAACCTCTCAGGAGCCGATACGGGCTCACCCACCTGCCTGATAGCGCTATTGCCCTTCTCGAACAGATTGCTCGCCGCCTCGGTTGCCTGGTCGCCGGCGGAGGGTTTGATCTGCACCGCGCCGCCGAGGCCTTTCTTCGCGAGCTGCGGGGAGGGAAACTCGGTCGGGTCAGTTTCGAAGAGCCGGAACAGGATGCCGATGCGGCAGTCGCTGCCGCGGAGAGGAGAGACGAACCGGGAGAGGTCCATCCCGCCTGATTAGCGCAAAAAGCGCCGGCGTCGGAGATACGGAGAGAGGATCATGCAGAGGGTTCTGAGCGATCCCTTCACAGTTCTTCCACAGCCCGGCGCGTTCTTTCGACGATCTCGGCCGGTTCCTCATAACGGAAACGGAGCGGGGCGCCGAAGGTCACCGTCACCTTCCCCCGTTTCGGCCAGGATGCGCCGGGCGGAAGTACCCGTTCCGTCCCGCTGATCTTGACCGGCATAACCGGAATCCCCAGCTCCCTGACCATGATCCCCAGCCCCAACTGGAAGCGATGCAGCTCGCCGTCCTTTGAACGCTCACCTTCCGGAAAGATGAGGATATTCACGCCGTGATCGGCGAGCCGTCCCATGAAGCGAAGGGAGCCGCTGAACCCCTTGGCATGGGGAAGGGGAAAGAGATTGAGCAGCCAGGTACCGAGTTCGTATGCGATCCGTTTCCACAGCCGCATAAGAATATTCGTAAAATTGCCGAAAAAGAATTCCTCCCAGGCTGCGCTGGCGGTGTGATAGCGGATCTGCCGGGGGAGCGCGAACATGACGGCGGGCTGGTCGAAGTAACTCAGGTGGTTTGCGGCAAAAAAGATCGGACCGGGAAGCACATCCAGCCTTTCACTCCCCCGTGCTTCCAGAGAGACGAAGAGCCGGAAGAGGGGGTAGGTGAATATGCCGTCCCAGACCATCCGTATCCCCCTGACAAAGGCCGAATTGGTCCAGAACCGGAAATGGTCGCGAATGGTAAGTTTCTCACGATTCTCGGCGATCCGGCGCAGGTCCGCGACCCGTGTCTGCGGTCCTATCCGGGTGTCGTCGATATCGAGGCGGAATTCCTGTTCCAGGTAATTGACCAGTTCCAGCCTGCCGATGGAGGAGAGCCCCAGGTCGTTGACGATCAGGGATTCCTCTTTGATCTCCGCCACGCCGGTCCCGGTCACCTGGGCGAGGAGGTTTAGCAGCCTGTCGCCGGAGACGGCCTCCTCCCCTGCCTCCGCCCCCTTTTTAACCTGCTCCCGCACCTGGAATTTCCGGATCTTCATGGTGGTGGTCTTGGGGAATTCCATTTCCTTCCAGAGGCTCCAGCCGGTAATCCGCTGCAGCGGGTCCACCCCTTTATTGGCCTCGGCAATGATGTCCTCGGGGC
This sequence comes from Geobacteraceae bacterium, assembly GCA_041484725.1. GTDB lineage: Bacteria > Desulfobacterota > Desulfuromonadia > Geobacterales > Geobacteraceae > JBGQDJ01. The sequence goes on from JBGPID010000424.1 coordinate 2,481, forward strand.
TTCTTCCGCTTCCGTCCAGGAGCAGGACGGCGTGCACATCTTCCCCCCCTCCCCTGTCGATACCGATGACGCACGACTCCTTGACCCCGCCGATCCTGTTCAACACCCCTTCGAGTTCGTCGGGATAGACGTTGATCCCCGCGCCGGTGACGATCAGCTCCTTTTCTCTCCCCTTGATGGTCAGCCAGCCATCCGGACCGATCTCCCCCAGGTCGCCGGTCCTGAACCAGCCGTCGACCGTGAAGGCATCACGGGTGGCATCTTCATTGCGGTAATAACCGGGGAAGATGTTATCCCCCCGGACCAGTATCTCGTTCCCTTCGATCCGCAGCT
>JBGPID010000425.1:0-2780 GCA_041484725.1 Geobacteraceae bacterium
AGGGGGATTGTCTGGTGATAGGTGCGGTGTTCCGCCAGCTTTTCCACGCCGCGGTGCAGATAGCCTATATCGGGGGTGAGCTTTTGAATTACCTCGCCATCCAGTTCGACGATAAGCCGCAAAACCCCGTGGGTGCTGGGATGCTGCGGTCCCATGTTCAATGTCATTATCTCCGAGTTGGCCATCTCTTACCCCTGTTAATATCCAGATTCCAGGCAACAAATTTCAAAGGATGTGAAAACCATAATTTATCCGATTTGCGTTTTGATATTGTTTGTGATTTGGAATTTTTTTATCAGCTACGCCAGCCTTCCCTTGTATGGCTCGCGATCCGGCCCCTGCAACGGGTAATCCTTGCGCAGCGGATGACCGGTCCAGTCATTGGGGAGCAGAATTCTGCGCAGGTCGGGATGGTTTTTGAAGGTGATGCCGAACAGGTCGAAAACTTCCCGCTCCAGCCAATTGGCTGTCTTCCAGAGCGGTACCAGGGAGTCGATGAGCGGGTCGGAGCCGGCAACCGGCGCCTTCAGCCTGATCCGGTCCCTGCCGGACATGGAGCAGAGGTGATAGACCATCATGAAGCGGGGCTCCTGACCCAGATAATCGACCGCGGTAACGTCGGTCAGGAAATTGTACTCCAGTGTCTCTTTCAGAAATCCGCAGATCGCTGTTATATCCTCTTTGCCTACGGTTACCGTCACTTCGCCGCGAAACTCCCCGACATCGAGGATGGAATCGGCAAACCGTTTCTTAAGCCTTATTACCGCGTGATGATTTTCAGGCATATCCGTACCTTTCATTTGCCATTTACAAATAGTTGAGGCAATCAGAGCGCTGGCTCCACCCTTTCGCCGAAACCGAGGGCGTTACCGAACGAGTTCCTCTCCTTCATGATCTTTTCCTGGAGCTTGATCAGGCCGTAGAGGAGCGCTTCGGGTCGCGGCGGACAGCCGGGGATGTAAACATCGACCGGGAGGGCCTCGTCTATCCCCTGCACAACGCTGTAGGTGTCGAAAATCCCGCCGGAGCAGGCACAGGCCCCCATGGCGATGACCCACTTCGGCTCCGGCATCTGCTCATAAATGGTCTTGATGACCGGCAGCATCTTTTTGGTGACGGTGCCGGCAATAATGATACAGTCCGCCTGCCGGGGCGAAGCGCGAAAAATGGTGCCGAACCGGTCAAAGTCGTGGCTTGCCGCACCGGTGGCCATCATCTCGATGGCGCAGCAGGCGGTCCCGAATGTCATGGGCCACAACGACGATTTGCGGCTCCAGTTGACCAGGGCATCCAGCTTTGTGAAGATGACATTATCTCCCAATGGCCGATCTACTCCCATTCCAGCGCTCCTTTTTTCCAGATGTAGACATAACCGACCAGCAGAATGGCAACGAATACCCCCATCTCCACAAGGCCGAAAATACCCAGTCTTTTAAAGAGGATGGACCAGGGATAAAGAAAGACCGCCTCGATATCGAAGAGGATGAAGAGCATGGCAATCAGGTAGAATTTGACGGAAAACCGCTCCCGTGCCGATCCGACAGGCTCGCATCCGCACTCATAGGGGGAAAACTTGAGCGGTGACGGTTTTTTCGGCCCGATCAGGGATGACAACAGAAGCGATCCGGCTCCAAAGAGCATGGCAATGATTACCAGCAGCAGGATGGGGAGATAGGCGCCAAGCATATTACCTCCGGCAAAAATCGTATTGAATGAATTTAATGTCTGCTGAGGATGAGGCAAAATGCCTCGGGTCAATAATTAAGGCATGTTTATATTGTATACTGTATACAGTACGCAATCATTATTCATTTCATGCGTATTGTCAAGAAAAAATATATCAGAACCTGGCCTCTGATCAATCCACCGCCGGCATTGCCGATCCCAGGAAACTCTCCATCCGGACGCAGGAGTCCGGGGAAAAACCAGGCAATGGCACGAGACAAAGTCTCAAGTTAAATCAATAACCCTTTCATCCTTCTTCCTTCAGACTTTTGCTCATTCGTTCTTCGGCATGAGTCAAGCCGCCATTTTTTATTCCTTGACACGCTTATGGTAATATGGTAATAACTAGTTGATTTATTTGGTTTATTAACTCAATGTATGGGTAATTTGTTGGGAACACGGAGCGCCTCGTCTCCGCCAATTCATCGTAAGCCGATTTACTTCTAAATAATCTATCTGACCAGGGAGTCAATTCTATGAAAAACAGCCGCTCCATGCAATTCTTTCAGGATGCGCAAAAATATATCCCCGGCGGGGTAAACAGCCCGGTGCGCGCCTTCAAATCCGTGGGCTGCGATCCCCTGTTCATCAAAAAAGCGTCCGGCTGCAAAATCTACGATGTGGACGACAACGAATTCATCGATTATGTGGGCTCATGGGGGCCTATGATCCTCGGTCATTGCCATCCCGCTGTCGCCGCCGCCGTCAAGGCCGCCGTGGATAACGGCAGCAGTTTCGGCGCCCCGACCGAACTTGAAGTCATCCTCGCCGAGATGGTGGTCGCCGCAGTACCCTCCGTGGAGATGGTCCGCATGGTCAGTTCCGGCACTGAGGCGACCATGAGCGCGATCCGCCTGGCACGCGGTTTTACCGGGAGGGACAAGATACTGAAATTTTCCGGTTGTTATCACGGGCACGCCGACTCGCTGCTGGTGAAGGCCGGCTCCGGCGCCGCCACCTTCGGCGTGCCCGACTCCCCCGGGGTCCCTGGAGATTTTGCCAAACATACCCTGACCGCCGAGTATAACAGCCTGGCATCGGTCAAGGCCCTCATC
>JBGPID010000426.1:0-2759 GCA_041484725.1 Geobacteraceae bacterium
CGTGTCAAGGCGGATCCAAGCGATGTCGTCGCCGACCGTCCAAATGCGATAGCCCTTGCACTTGAGCCCTTCGGGCGGGATCAGCATGGCCAGATTGGTTTTGCCGCACGCGCTCGGGAACGCCGCCGCGACGTATTCCACATGACCGTTGGGTTCCTCTACGCCAAGGATGAGCATGTGCTCGGCCAGCCAGCCTTCCTTGCGGGCCATCCAACCGGCCATGCGCAGCGCCAGGCATTTCTTTCCGAGCAGCACGTTGCCGCCGTATCCGGAGTTGACGGACCATATCGTGTTATCTTCCGGGAAATGCAGGATACGGCGTTTCTCGGGATCCAGTGTCGCCTTGCTGTGCATACAACGCGTGAAATTGTTGCTCTGGCCAAGCGAGTCGAGCACGCGCCTCCCCGTGCGGCACATGATGGCCATGTTCAGCATCACGTAAATGCTGTCGGTCAGTTCCACGCCGATCTTGCTGAACGGCGAACCGATCGGACCCATGGAGAACGGAATCACGTACATGGTGCGGCCGCGCATCGAACCGCGGAAAACTTTGGCCGATTCCGTGTATGCCTCTTCCGGATCTTTCCAGTTGTTGGTCGTACCGGCGTCCTTTTTGTCATGGCAACAGATGAAAGTCTTGTCTTCCACCCGTGCCACATCGAGCGGGTCCGTGCGATGGTAGAAACACCCTGGGAACTTTTCCTGGTTCAGCCTCACGATTTCCCCGGTTGCGCACGCCTCATCCTCGAGTTGCTTTTTCTGCTCAGCCGAACCGTCAATCCAGATGATCTGGTCTGGCAAGCACAAGGCAGCCATTTCGTCGACCCAGTTTCTCAGAATCATATTGGTGGTCGGACACCCGTTTCCGTTGGACATGTTCATTTCTCCAAAGTTTTGATATACCTCGCCTGCACAAGACGCGGCTGAATTCACATTTTCTGCATTCTTTTCCCCAGATTTCCTTTAACTCTTTATCACATATTTTGGTCAAAATCATTCTTCTATTTGATCGGTCTCTTCTTCACCCACATCCTCCGCGATCAGCCGCAACTGCTCCAGGGCGCTCTCCAGGTCGGCGATGATGTCGCGGGCTATTGTGGCTGGATCGGGAAGGTTGTCGGAGTCTTCCAGGCTTTCGTCCCTGAGCCAGAAGATGTCGAGGCTCGCCTTGTCGCGGCTGACCAACTCCGCGTAGTCGTAGACCCGCCAACGCCCGGAGGGGTTCGCCTCGCTCCAGGTGGGGTGGCGCTCGTGGCGGTTCGCCGGGTTGTAGAGGGTGACGAACTCATCCAGGTCTTTGCGCTGGAGCGGGTTGGTCTTCAGGGTGAAGTGCAGGTTGGTGCGCAGGTCGTATATCCAGAGCCGTTTGGTCCACGGCGTCTCGCTGGCCGGCTTCTTGTCGAAGAAGATGACGTTCGCCTTCACCCCTTGGGCGTAGAAGAGGCCGGTGGGAAGGCGCAGCAGTGTATGGACGTCGCACTCGAAGAGAAGCTTTTTGCGGATAGTCTCCCCTGCCCCGCCTTCGAAGAGGACATTGTCCGGCACGACCACGGCGGCGCGGCCATGCTGTTTGAGGAGCGTCTTGATGTGCTGGACGAAGTTGAGCTGTTTATTGGAGGTGGTGGCCCAAAAGTCCTGCCGCTCGATAGTCTCCTTCTCGGCATAGGGCTTGCCGTCCTCGCCGATTATGGTGGTGCTGCTCTTCTTGCCGAAGGGGGGATTGGTGAGGACCATCTCGAAACGCTCGCCCGGATCGGCAGCAAGCGAATCCCCTACCGTAAGCGGTAACTTCTCGCCGCCGATGCCGTGGAGCATCAGATTCATGGCGCAGAGCCGCGCCGTGGCATGCACCAACTCCCAGGCCCGTAGCGCCCTGGTGTCGAGGAACTGCTTCTGGTCCCGGTCGAGCTTGTGGTGCTTTGTCACATAGTCGTGGGCTGCCAGGAGGAAGCCGCCGGTGCCGCAGGCGGGATCGCAGATGGTCTCTTTCGGCTTAGGCATCATTACATCAACCATCGCCTTGATCAACGGCCGCGGGGTGAAGTACTGTCCCGCCCCGCTCTTGGTGTCCTGGGCGTTCTTTTCCAGCAGCCCCTCGTAGGCATCCCCCTTCACGTCCGCGCTCATGATCGACCAATTCTCTCGGTCAATGAGATCGACGATCAGGCGGCGCAGCTTCGCCGGGTCTTGGAACTTGTTCTGGGCACGGCCGAAGATGAGGCCGAGAAGCCCCTTCTCCTGGCCAAGCTTTTCCAGGATATGGCGATAGTGGTCGAAGAGTTCGTCGCCGTCCTTCTTCAGCAGGCTCGGCCAGTCGTTGCCGGCCGGAACCGTGCTCTTCTGGTTGTACGGAGCTTTCGTATGCTCGTCGGCCATCTTGAGGAAGAGGAGAAAAGTGAGCTGTTCGACATAGTCACCGTAGCTCATCCCGTCATCGCGGAGGACATTGCAGAAGTTCCAGAGTTTTTGCACGATTGCGGCTGGGGTCATGAAATATCTCGCTTATTGACTGGGCTTAACCACTTAAATTTACTTGCTATTCAGGTAAAACTCCAAATAATGGCAATATAATGCTCATATTTGGCAGTTGAGAAAGCTACCGCCCCGGATTTGTGGAGAGCGTGTCGCACACCAGTTTTTTGAATTGGGCAACGGAGAGGATCGTCGTGGAAAGGAGCTTTTGGGCTTCGTTGAAATCCCGGTCGCCGGTTACGAAGTAATCGGCCCCGACGGCAACTGCGCAGGCAAGGAATTTTGCA
>JBGPID010000427.1:0-2739 GCA_041484725.1 Geobacteraceae bacterium
CACGAACATGCCGGGGAGAAGCGATTGTTTGGGATTGGGAAACAGCGCGCGCAGGGTAACGGAGCCGGTACTCTGATCCACCGTGACTTCCGAAAACTTGAGCATTCCCGTTAATGGATACTGAGAGCCGTCTTCCAGGAGGAGTTTGACCGGCGCCTGCGCCGAGCTCCCCTTTTTCATCACCCCGCTGGCAAGGTTCTGTTTCAGCCTGAGCAGCTCGGCTGTTGACTGGGTCACATCCACATACATGGAGCCGAGATACTGGATGGTTGCCAGCGCTGCCGGCTGGCTGGCCGTTACCAGCGCCCCGTCGGTCACGGTCGAGCGACCGATTCGCCCGGAAATCGGGGCTGTTACCTTGGTATAGGCCAGGTTGATCCGGGCGGTTTCCACCGCTGCCTTGGTGGCGGCCACATCGGCCTCGGCCTGCTTGAACGCGGCATGGGCGTCATCATAGTCCTGCTGGCTCACTGCCTTGATAGCGACCAGATCCCCGTAGCGTTCCGCCTTGAGCCGCACCGCGATCAGGCTGGCCTCGGCCTTGGCCTGGGCAGCCTTGGCGCTGTCGAAGGCAGCCCGGTAGGTTGCCGGGTCAATCCGGTATAGCACCTGACCGGCCTTGACATCGTTCCCCTCAGTAAAAACGCGTTTCTGGATGATCCCATTGACCTGCGGCCGGACCTCGGCAACCTGGCAGGGCGAGGTGCGGCCGGACAGTTCGGTGGTCAGTGCCACTCGCTGCAGCTGCACCACGACCACCCCCACTTCCGGGGGGGAAGGTGGCGGAGTGGCGCCCGACTTGGTTTTCGTGCCGCAGCCGGTCAGCATCATGCCGGCGACGATCGCCCCAAGGGGGCCAATCAGCTTGAATTTGTGAATGCTTTGCATATAAAATACCTCGTAGGGAGATTCAGGAATGAGTGTTCACTCCTCTATTGTGCGTTGATGCATGTTGGTCAGATAAGTGTGGCGGCATCGCCGTTTACCGTTTAACGGCGTCCCAACATGCTTCGATGGTCCGTTTAATCATGGTCTCGTCCAGTTCGACAAAACCGAGGATATAGTCTCGTGTTACGGCGAGCAGAGGACCGAATGACAGGGAGAAAAGTATGACGAGCGGTAAATCCTTGACAACTTGCTGGGCCGCACCTTGTTCGAACAACTCCCGGAAGACGTTGTATTCTCCCACTTTATTACCCAGGATTTTGTCCCGGCGGCAGGCAACTCCATAGGGTGAGTTGCGGAATTGCTCCAGATAGCGGAAATCCAGTGGGAATTGGATGAAATAGCGCAAAAGTGCCGTCCATAGATGGATAAAACGCGCCCTGATCGGGGCTTCATTGGCATAACCATCCAGGATTAGCGCATACATTTTAGCTTCAATCTCCTGGTACATCTCGATGATCAGTATCTCCTTGTTTTCAAAATAGCGGTATATCGTGCCGGCCCCAACGCCGGCCCGTTCTGCGACCATGGCCATGGGAGCGCCGTGAAAGCCATGTTCGGCAATCAGTTCCATTGCGGAGCGGACAATATCGTCACGCTTATTTGGTGTTGTCATGGTATGTATCAGCCTCCCAGTAAGAATGAACGTTCATTCTTTTATAGGGCTTTGGATTTTCTTTGTCAATATACTTTAAGAAAAAAGCCGGAATACCCCGTTCTGTAAACGGGGATGAATGGCGGTTCTGATTGAATTGTCCAGTCATGAAACACCGACAATATCCCGCGGCAGACACGGCTATTTATGTACATTACTTTGGTAGGGGCCATTTGCTGGCGAATTGAAAGCCATTATGATATTATTTCATGTAAATCCGAATCAAATATTCCTGCAGAAAGAATGACACTCTCAATTCTTTGGAATTCCGGGGTCTGTGTCTGGCAAAGTTGAAATATCGGGGAGGAAACCATGGAAATCGCACTCAGGGACGGGTTTGCCGCATTGTGGACAAAGCATTTCGGCGGCGCACAGCTGCCTATTTGCCTGTTCTATTCGGATGAAGGGTCTCATGAACGGCTTTTGCGCCCTGTTCAAGGCCGAATGTGCCTCATCGGACAGCTGGCAAACGTGTTTCGAGGTGAGGATCTCGCATTCGTGGGGGAAACCATTGGCTGTCCGGGCGGGCGGCGGTATCTGGGGTTCTCCGATGCGCTCATGCCGAATTTCGAGCATTTCCTCTCCTGCGGGATTCCCGGTCAGATGGAGGGAGAACGGTACAAGAAAACCCCGGAACTGGTCCGCGAGTTCATGAAGGAGGCACCCAAAATGGCGGCGCCGGCTAAGTATGCGGTCTTCAAGCGCTGGGACAGGCTTGCCAACGAGGATATCCCTGAAGTTGTTATTTTCTTTTCCCCACCCGACGTTCTTTCAGGACTTTTTACCCTGTCCGGATTCGACGAGAAGGACCGCAACAGCGTAATCGCGCCTTTCGGTGCCGGCTGCGCCACGATCGCACAATATCCCCGGCTTGAGGGACAGACCTCCGTGCCCCGTGCGGTGCTGGGAATGTTCGACGTTTCAGCTCGGCCCTCTGTCTCGGAGCAGGTACTCTCCTTCGCGGTGCCCATGGCGAAATTCGCGCGCATGATAGACAACATGGACGAAAGCTTCCTGATCACCGAGTCCTGGGCCAAAGTGAAGCGCCGGATTGTGCGTGCCGCTGAGCCCTAACGTCGTGCCTTTCCATCAAATGATCCGGAGCATCCCATGAACGTATTGTTGATTTCGGCAAATAC
>JBGPID010000428.1:0-2733 GCA_041484725.1 Geobacteraceae bacterium
ATATTAATTGTCGGGAAAATAATAATTATATTTTCCTTATCTTGTAGCAGGGTAAGAAAAAGGGATAACAAGGTAATTGTTATCCCTTTTACTCTTTTTCGCGGAGGCCATGCTCTCAGCTACTTCTTGTGGCATTCACCACACTTGGTCGGGCCGATATTTTTCTCTGCATGACAACCTTTGCAGGTCTTGTGCGCCCAATCCTTGCCGAACCCTTCAATCTTGCCGGCGGGTTCTTTCTCATGACAGACCTTGCAGTCCTTCAACGCATCCTGGTGCTTTTTGTGGGGGAAGGTCACATCGCCGTTTTTGGCAGGCAGGGTTATGACGTCAGCCGCCAGCGCCGTTACCGCACAAAAGAGGGTAAGCATAACTGCCGCAATGATCTTTTTCAAATGAATTCACCTCCATTTCTTTTAAATTATAAATCGTGCCGAAATTATATATACGGTCAGTTCATTGTCAAGTAAAAAAACCGAAAAACTGTTTAAAATTAATATATTATAGCACTTTAATGTTTTCGTTCCGGATCATTTCCCGCCGCTTTGCAGCACGCGATCTTTTTCCTCAACCTCCCGCGCCATCTTTTCGCGATACTCCTTGATTCTTTCGCTCAGGACCGGATTACCCAGCGCCAGTATCTGCACGGCAAAAATTCCCGCGTTCTTTGCCCCTGCCCGACCGATGGCCATGGTTGCAACAGGGATTCCGCACGGCATCTGTACGGTTGAACAGAGTGCATCCAGTCCGTTCAGCACACTTCCCCCCATAGGTACGCCGATCACCGGCAGACAGGTCTCGGCAGCAATGACCCCGGCCAGATGGGCAGCCATGCCGGCGCCGGCGATTATCACCCTGACCCCGCGCCCGGCCGCCTCTGTTGCCAATGCAACGGTCCTCCGCGGCGAACGGTGAGCCGATGAAATCCGCATCTCGAACGGTATGCCGAATTCGGCAAGGACTTTTGCCCCCTCTTCCATAACCGGAAGATCGGAATCGCTTCCCATGACGATGAGCACGTGTGGATTATCCATCTAGTGTATTCCCTCCGTTGCAATAAGGTTCAGGTTCAGGCTGAGGTTCAGGTCAGGTTTAAGTTCAGGGTCTGAATTAATCTGAACCTGAACCTTTTTATTCTGAACCTGCCTTCCCCAGCGCTTTCCCGCCGATGTCCCGGCGGTAATGGACGCCTTTCCAGGTAATGGCGGCGACCCCCTGGTAGGCGCGGTCCATAGCCTCTTGCACCGTATGCCCACGGGCGGTGACGCCGAGGACCCGACCGCCGGCGGTAACGGTCTTTCCCTCAATCACTTTTGTACCGGCATGAAAGACAACAAGATCGTCGATCTGCGCGGCCTGCTCCAGCCCGAGTATCTCATCCCCCTTACGATATTCGCCCGGATACCCCTCTGCCGCCATGACCACGCAGACCGCCGCCTGATCATGCCATTCGATCTCCATCCCGCCGAGATCCCCTTCCGCCGCTGCCAGGAGTAAAGGGACGATATCCGATTTCATCCTCATGAGCAGCGGCTGACACTCCGGATCGCCGAAGCGGGCGTTGAATTCGAGGGTTTTGATCTCCTCCCCGGCGATCATCAGGCCTGCATAAAGCACCCCGCGGTAAGGTCGTCCTTCCGCCGCCATTCCGTCCACCGTGGGTTGCATCACCTCTGCCATGACCCTGTCATGGATCGCCGGCGTCACCACCGGCGCCGGTGAATAGGCCCCCATACCGCCGGTATTGGGACCCTGGTCATTGTCGAACACCGGCTTATGGTCCTGGGCGCTCGCCAGGGGAATAATCTTTTTCCCGTCGGTAAAGGCAAGAAACGACGCCTCTTCGCCGGTCAGGAATTCCTCGACGACCACCTTTGAGCCGGCCGCGCCGAACATATTTCCCATGAGCATGCCGGAAACCGCATCTATTGCCTCATTGCGCGTCCGGGCGATAATGACCCCCTTGCCCGCGGCCAGACCGTCGGCCTTGATAACCACGGGGATACCGACCTTGTCGATAAACGCGATGGCCGGCTCCACCTGCTCAAAGACCTCATAGGCGGCAGTCGGCACATGATATTTTTTCATCAGATCCTTGGCAAAGGCCTTGCTTGCCTCGATCAGGGCTGCACTGCGCCGCGCCCCGAAAATCCGGACTCCGTATTCCTCGAACAGATCGACAATTCCCAGGGAAAGCGGCAGTTCCGGCCCGACCACGGTGAGGTCTATCCCCTCTTTCCGGGCAAATGCCAAAAGAGCTGCCAGATCATCCACCTTGATATCGACATTCTCCGCGATCCGGCCCGTCCCCGGATTGCCGGGCGCACAGTAGACCTTCTCCACCAGCGGTGATTGCGCTATTTTCCAGACCAGGGCGTGCTCCCTGCCGCCACTGCCGATTACCAGTACCTTCATTTAAAATCTCCCTGTAACAATCACTTTAACCATCTCCTCCCACGTCAAGGGAAGGGAAATGAATTTATTCAACTGCCATATTGATTATCGTAAAACGGCAATTGCTCGCGCAACCAGAAGTAGGTGCCTTGAGGCAAGGCGCAAAGGCCGCACCCGGCCGCCGCAGCCAAGTCTGCTTTGGCGGAGGTGGCAAGAAACTCTAAATACAAATGATAGAGACACAAGCCAACAGGGTAAAAGCTGGAACCTGCTAACGGGTTGTTTCCCTTTGCGCCTGCGCGCCCGGCCGCCGCAGCTAAAGCTGCTTTGGCGGAGGTG
>JBGPID010000429.1:0-2711 GCA_041484725.1 Geobacteraceae bacterium
CATCTGCCCGTAATCGCGGCTCCCTTGCTGCCCGCGGCGAGATCCTGGCCTTCATTGACTCAGATTGCATCGCTTCTCCGGAATGGCTGGAAGAGTTGGTGGGGCTGTTTGACGACCCGGCGGTTGCCGCGGTCGGCGGCCTGGTGGATGGAATGCACACCACCTCTTTCCTTGACCGCTACGAAGTAGTCATGTCAAGCCTCACCCTCGGCAACCGCGAACGTTCCGGGCAGCAAGGCGATGATACCTTCTACGTCCCCAGTTGCAACCTGCTGGTGCGAAGCTCAGCTTTTCGCACAGCAGCGGGATTTGATCCCGAACTCCACGTGGGAGAGGATGTTGATCTCTCCTGGCGGTTGCGCGATTCCGGTAACAAGATCGTCTATCTCCCCCACGGCAAGGTTGGTCACGAGCACCGCAACGCCTTCTTCCCCTTCCTGAAAAGACGATTCCAATACGGCACATCGGAAGGAATGCTGCAGCTCCTCCATCCCGGCAGACACAAGAAAATGGTGGTCCCCCCGGTTCTGGCCGTTGCGCTCATCCTCACCGTCGTGGCGGCTTTTGCCGTAAATGTGTGGAGCGCGATTGCCGCCGTTTTCCTCATGGCAACCGATGCAGTTCTGGCGAGGAGAAGGCTTGCCCGATTGGGCCTGGTCATCGGCTGGGGCACCGTCTTCAACGCACGTCTCCGCGCCATGGGGAGCCTCGCCTATTATATCGGTTACCATCTGGTCCGGTACTACCTGACCCCGCTTACGGTGGCCTCCCTCTTCTTTCCCCGATTCGGGCTTGCCGTGGGCGCCCTCACTATCGGCGTGGGAGTAGTCGATTATTCCGTGCGAAGCCCCCTGCTCTCTTTCCTGCCGTTTTTCTTCTACTACATTGCCGAACAGTTTGCGTACGGGGCCGGTGTTTTCTGGGGGTGCCTGCGGCTCAAACGTTTTTCGTCCTACCGGATGGCGCTCTTAAAGCACATTGAGCCGATAATATAAAGGCCCCTGATTTCTGCAAACCTCACCAGGCATAAGAGACACAGAGAATGGGGAAATTCAATTTTCCCAATCCTCAAATGCCGGGCAGGCTTCAATCATTTGCAAAACCATAAAGTTTATTCTCTGAATTTTGTCTGTTTTTTGCTGCCGGGAATTTGCTGCTTACAATCTCTCCCTGTTTGTGATAAATTATAACTTTTTGAAAGGAATATATAAGATGGAAACAGCGCTCGCGGAAAAAAGGGAACACCTCAAAAGGGTACTCAAGGAAATGGAAGGGTGCGTCATCGGCTTTTCCGGAGGGGTCGACTCGACATTACTTTTTGCAGTTGCGCGGGAGGTTCTTGGAGACCGCGCCATAGCAGTCACGATAACTTCGGAAATTCATCCCGAGTGGGAACTGGCCGAGGCCCGGGAAGTGGCCCGCCTGATCGGGGGCCAGCACCGGGTCCTCCAGGCGAAAGCCCTTGAAATCCCCGGTCTGGCGGAAAATCCGGAAAACCGCTGCTATGTCTGTAAGAAGGTAATTGCCGGCGAGCTCTGGAAGATTGCCAGAGAAGAAGGCGTCTCTTATGTAGTGGACGGCGGCAATGTGGATGATCGGGGGGATTATCGTCCCGGCCAGCAGGCAGCCAGGGAAGCCGGGATTCGCAGCCCCCTGGACGAAACAGGTTTTACGAAAGATGAGATCAGGGAGCTTTCCCAAATTATGGCTCTCCCCACATGGAACAAACCATCCTATGCCTGCCTCATATCCCGATTCCCGTACGGAGTCTATCTCACCCCGGAAAAGATGCGGAAGGTGGCGCGGGCGGAAGACTTTCTGAGAGAGATGGGTTTGCGCACCGTCCGTGTCCGTTACCATGGGGAAGTCGCCCGTCTTGAACTGGGCGCGGAAGAGTACGAGCGGGTTGCCCATGAATTGCGTGAAGAAGTAGTAAAGAAGGTTAAAGAAGCCGGTTTTGCCTACGTGGCGCTCGATCTCCAGGGATACAGGACCGGCGCCATGAACGAAGTGCTGGCGATATCCTCCTGAGGAGTGTAATATATGAACGCTGAACATCTTCGCCATTTAATAGAAAGCCACAGCAGGGGCGAAGTCTCCACCGAAGATGTGCTTTCCCGGCTTAAGACGCTCTCATTCGAAAATCTCGGCTATGCCAAGATCGACCACCACCGGAAAATCCGCAATGGTTATCCTGAGGTGATCTATGGCGAGGGGAAGACGCCTGAGCAGGCAACGGAGATATTCCGCAGACTTGCCGAGCACAACCCCAATGTCCTCTGCACCCGTGTGACCGACGAAATCGCGCATGCCTTACTGGCCGGCGTGCCGGATACGGAGCACCACAAAATCTGTCGCATTGTCGAACTCCGCCGGACGAGAAGCGAGGGAGTGGGGCTGGTAGTAGTGGCAACAGGGGGGACTTCCGATATTCCGGTGGCCGAGGAAGCGTCGATAGTGCTCGAATCGTTCGGCAGCAGGGTGGAAAGGCTCTACGATGTTGGGGTAGCCGGAATTCATCGACTCCTCTCCCACACCGACCTGGTCCGCCAGGCCAACTGCATCATCGCCGTGGCGGGGATGGAAGGGGCGCTCCCCTCCGTGATCGGAGGACTGGTGGATGTGCCGGTTATCGCCGTGCCGACCAATGTCGGTTACGGCGCCAGCTTCGGCGGTCTCGCGGCGCTTCTTGCCATGCTCAACTCCTGTGC
>JBGPID010000430.1:0-2693 GCA_041484725.1 Geobacteraceae bacterium
AACTCCGGATGAGACACTGTTAGTTTCCAATTTGGGAACGAGGTATTTTTCGTCCTGGCAAGGAAATCGAGGGGTTGCGCGGAGGCGTACATCGGTACGCCGCACAAGCAAGCCCGAAGGTTGACGCCGTCAGGGCGGAAAAGGACCGTTTCCGGATGGAAACTAGCTAGAGGGGTGATAAATGTTTGAGAAGAGGCGATTCCATCGGATCCGGTTCACGGTGAAAAGCGAATTGACCCATAATAATATTAACTATCCGGGGCGTTTGGAGAATATCTCCTTAAACGGCGCCCTGATCAGTTTCAGCGATGGCGTAGTCGTTCCCCGGGATGAAGAATGCATCCTCACGATTCATCTCGAGGATGAAGATACCCCGTTCAGATTGGGGGTGGAGGTGATACACTCCAACTTTACAATGATTGGCATAAAATTTATTGCCTCCAATGTCGAGACGCGTTTGCGCCTGCGGAACCTGTTGAAACGGTTGACTCCGGAACCGGATAAACTCAGCAGGGAACTGCAGCTGTTTGACAGGGATTGCGAAGAGTAGGGGTTGAGGTCCTTTCCCGGCAATCCTATTCCGCATCTCCCGCCGCATATCCCGGCGGTACCGGGACCTCTGCCGCGTCCTTCGGGATCCGCATCCACTGCGCAGCCGCCAGTGACACCATCCCCAGCGCCGCCCCCATGAGGAAAGGGATACGGTAGTCTATCATCCAGAGGAACCCGCCAAGGGCGGGCAGGAAGACCGCCGCGATATGGTTGATGGTGAAGCCGACCGCCATGGAAGCAGCGATATCCCCCGGCTCTCCCACCTTCTGGAAATAGGTGCGGATCGCCACGGCAAAATTGAAGAGAAGGGAATCGGCCACGTACATGAAGGAGACGAGAAGCTTCGAGGTGGTGAATGCGTAGGTGAGGAAGATGACGATTACCCCGGCGTATTCGACTGAGCTGATCTTCCGTTCACCGAAGCGGACGATGGCGCGGCCGATGAGAGGGTTCATCAGGTAGGCGATCAGGTTGTTGACGATGAATAGGGCGGTAATTTCCCGCACCGTAAAGTGGAACATCTTGACGAGGAGGAACATGGAAAAGACCATGAAGATCTGCCGCCTCGCTCCTGAAAGGAAGGTGAGTAAATAGTAGAGGAAATATTTCCGGCGCAGGATCATCCGCTGACGTTGCGGCGGGACGCTCTCATGGGTCGGTTCCTGAAAGATCCCCCAGATTCCGCCGCAGAGGACGAGGATGCCGATGACGAGAAAGGCCCCCCGGTAGTTTGTGAAGAACCCGAGGAGCCAGATCAGGAGCCCGGAGGCAATGCTGGAGATAGCGGCCAGGCTCCGCAACCTGCCGAAGACGAGGGGGGCGACAGCGGGGGGGAAATACTGCAGGGTCAGCGACTGATTGGTTGTCTCGAAGTAGTGGAAACCGAAGCTCATGATCAGGGTGGTACAGGCAAGCCCGGCATAGCTCGGGAAAAACCCGGTGATTCCGGTTCCCACTCCGAGCAGGGCGATGGAGAGGGCTGAAAGGCGGTGCTCCTTGATCAGGAGCATCACGAAGATCGCCAGCAGCGCAAGGAATCCCGGCACTTCGCGCACCGACTGGATGATCCCGACCCCTTGTCCGTCGAGCCCCACCACCTCCACCGCGTAGTTGTTAAAGAGGATGGTATACCCCTGGAGGCCCACCATGGAGGCGGCAGTCATCACCGTCAGGAAGCGGAGCATCGGTTTCTGTTCGTCATTCACCTGCATTTCCTTCAACATGGAAATACCATGCTCCAGTCCATTTCTCCTCTCCGCCCAGTTATAACCTGAATTCTCAAATTGTGTGGAATTGCCGCGACAGTTTTAGACGTGCCCTGCTTTGGGTTTCTCCGCGGGGGAACTGGATTCTCCTTCCCGGGAAGCGGGCGGCTGGATGTGCGGGACCTCTTTGTCGGGCAGGACCGTGGTGGTCCCGCTTAACTCCGGATGGGGGCCGAGCCTGTAGAGTCTTCTGTATATTTCGCTTCCGGCCAGGACCTTCTTTACATATTCACGGGTCTCGGGGAATGGAATATTCTCGACGAATACGTCCATGGGGAGCTTCCCAGACATTCTCAACCAGCGGTTGACGTTGCCTGCCCCGGCGTTATATGCCGCTACGGCCATGACGGGATCGCCGGCGTAGAGTGTCAGCAGGTCCTTCAGGTGTTTGACGCCAAAACGGATGTTGAGTTCGGGACGGGTGAGGTGGTCAGAGCCGGATTTATCGCTGTCGCCATTGGCAATGGCGGCGGCGGTCGCGGGCATGATCTGCATCAGTCCGACTGCGCCGACTGGGGAGAGCGCAAAGGGGGAAAAGTTGCTTTCGGCGCGTATTATCGAATAAATGAGGCTATCCGGAATACCGCTTTTTTCGGCATTGCCGGTGACCATTTCCCTGAATGCCAGTGGATATAGTATGCCCCATTCCGCAAGGGAGTTTTTGTCCGGATTACGCAGGTGCCCCTGATTAATAAGAGAAAATGCCCCGTGGTAATCTCCCATTTCCAGGTAAAGTCTGGCAATACCCTGGATTATCGCGGGATTACCGGCAAGTTTCTTCCTGGCGAAAGAGAGCTCTTTGCCGGCCTCTTCATAAAGACCCAGGGCAATCAGGGCCTTTGCCCGTTCAAAGCCTGCCGGTTCCGGCAAAATATC
>JBGPID010000431.1:0-2693 GCA_041484725.1 Geobacteraceae bacterium
AATGGGGACTGGGGGAAATAAACGCCGCTGCCCTATTGGATAAGTATGCCGATAGGGTCACGGCGGACCCTGAATATGTCCAGCTTTTCAACCTTCTTGTCCTGGTCTCCAGCCTCCAGGGGCAACTCGACTTTCAGATCCAGGAGTACGGCATAGACTCGCTCAAGGATGACCTGGCAGAGATTAATACAAGCCTCCAGTCGGTGGGAGAACAGTTCGATCCTTCCCAGCTTCACAAGGTTGCTTGACGGGAGATTTTTCACTGTCACCCGAATGTATTCCGACGCACAAAATTAACCGTAGTTAAGAAAAAACCTATGCTATGAAAGGAGGCATCATGAAACTGAAGGATCAGGTTGCCATCGTAACCGGCGGGGCTCGCGGCAATGGCTTGGCAATTGCCAAGGCACTGGCAAGCGAAGGGTGCAACGTCGTTATTGCCGACATCTGCGCCGACATGGAAAGTGTACCCTATCCGCTGGCCACCCCCGACGACCTCGACGCGGCGGTCAAAGAAGTTGCGGCGATGGGAGTAAAGGCGGTCGGCGTCAAATGTGACATCCGTTCCTCCGCAGAAGTAAGCGCCCTGGTAGACCAGGTTATTGCGGACTTCGGCAAGGTCGACATCCTGGTAAACAACGCCGGTGTAACAAGTCTGGTACCGGTGGCGGAGATGGACGAACTTACCTGGGACGAGACCCTCGATTCACACCTCAAGGGGACCTTTCTCTGCTGTAAATATGTGGTCCCCCACATGATCGACGCCCACTCCGGCAAGATCGTATCCATCTCCAGCGTCGGCGGCCAGAGAGGCTTCGGCATGGGGAGCCACTACTGTGCGGCGAAGCACGGTATCATCGGCTTTACCAAGAGCCTCGCCATGGAAACTGCGGACCACAATATCAATGTCAACGCGGTTTGCCCGGGAACCATCTGGACCAAGATGATGTCGGGCCTGGCCGATTATTTCGGCATGGATCAGGATGAAGCAAAGGTGGATTTCATGAAGGGGCATCTGTTCAAGGATCGGGAGATCACCTCCGACGACATCGGCCAGGCGGTCCTCTGGCTCTGTTCCCCCGAGAGCAGATGCGTGACCGGTAACATGATCACCGTGGATGCCGGCTGGACTTGCCAGGCTCCCTAACCGTCCGGACTTGAATTAAACTGTGGGTGCGTTTATATCCCCCGGACGTTAAATTTTGGGGAGCGGCTCGCCTCGGCGCAAAAACGCCAATATTATTTCCAAAGGAGAGAATCATGGAAACAACCGTAAAGAACAGCGAATGCCAGGAAGAACCCCGCATCCTCGACGAAATTCACGTTGAAGAATTAGCCATCGACGGCATCTGCGGAGTGTACTAAGAATGGCCGCGGCAGGCAGCAAACTGCATCCAGCCTGCCGGGTCCGATCGGAGAAGTTCGGCCTCCTCTTTTATGACCTGAGGGGGCCGAGACTCCTCTTCGCGGAAACCGGCGCACTTTTGGAGCCCGATTTTTTTTACGGCAACGAGCCGGTAGATGCTTTCCTGGGGGGACTGGAGTTAAGGGACAAGCACAGGGTAGAAAGTCTCCTGGTCAAACTCAGGGAAAAAGGATACTTAAGTGAGCAACAGATTTGTTGAAATGGGGCTTCGCTCCCCGGTTAATCTGACTTGGGAAATGACCCAGGAGTGTAATCTCAAATGCCGTCATTGCCTTTCCTCCTCGGGTCATCCCGCTCCCGATGAGCTGACCACCACTGAGGCGCTCTCTCTGGTAGACCAGATTCACGCCGCAAGGGTTTTCCAAGTGAATATCGGCGGCGGCGAGCCGTTCATGCGCCCCGATTTTGAAGAAATACTGGCAGCCTGCCACGAGCGGGGAATAATGACCTGCATATCCACCAACGGCACCTTGCTCAATAAAGAGCTCGTTGAAAAGCTTGCCGCGACTCGTTTGGTGAATATTCAGGTCAGCATTGACGGGGCCAACCGGGAAACCTGTGATGCGATCCGCGGGACAGGGACTTTCGACGCCGCGATAAAGGCATTAAAGCTTTTGGCGCCTACCACAATCGCCACGAGCATGAACACCGTCTTAACCTCCCAAAATGCCGGTGAGATTCCCGCACTGTACGACATGTCCCACTCCCTCGGAGTGTCGCTCAGGGTAAGCCGCTTCCGCCCTTCGGGGCGTGGCGTGGATAACTGGGATGAACTCCGGCCAACCCCCGCACAACTTCTGGCGTTTTCGGCGTGGCTTTCCGAGAGCGGCGACGTGCGGACCGGCGACAGCTTCTTTTCTCTTACGACCCAGGAACGGCAAGGGCTGGGTCTCAATCTCTGCGGTGCGGCAAAGCTCACAGCTTGCGTCGGGCCGAACGGCAACGTTTACCCCTGCGCCTTTCTCCAGAGCGCCCCTTTCTATGCCGGTTCCCTGCGGGAGAGCACCTTCCAGGAGATCTGGGACTCCAGTACGATTTTTAATTCTTTCCGTCGGCTACGCATCCATTCATGTGAGGATTGCCGGCGCTTCGACCAGTGCCATGGCGGTTGTCCGGCCGTGGCCTGGCACTTGAAAAACGAGTTGAGCGGTGGAGATCCCGAATGTCTTGAGCGCTGCGTCACCACAATCGCAGAGCAAGCAAAAGACGCAGAGGCCGCCTGACCAACAGTTCGTAGGGTGCGCCATGCGCACCATCTTAATTCAGG
>JBGPID010000432.1:0-2690 GCA_041484725.1 Geobacteraceae bacterium
GAAGCGGTCGACGGTGCGGATGCCGTGCAGAAGTACCAGGAATGTCTTCCCGACATCACCACCATGGACATCGTAATGCCGCTGAAAAGCGGCATCGAGGCATTGAGCGAAATTATCGCATTGACAACAGGGCCAAGGTGGTGATGTGTACCGCCCTGGGGCAGGAAGGGTTGGTAAAAGAGGCACAGCAAGCCGGCGCCCGGGGTTATATCCTCAAACCGTTCGACCCGCAAAAGGTGAAAGAGGTGATAAGGAAAGTGGCAGGGTCTTAACCGACAAGAGAGGACTCTCATGCTGACATTGACCCAATACATTAAGATCCTCACTGCGCTTCTGGTCATCGTTAAT
Source organism: Geobacteraceae bacterium (assembly GCA_041484725.1). Taxonomy (GTDB): domain Bacteria; phylum Desulfobacterota; class Desulfuromonadia; order Geobacterales; family Geobacteraceae; genus JBGQDJ01. The sequence goes on from JBGPID010000432.1 coordinate 349, forward strand.
CCGGTTGGCGTCATTCCCATCTTTGTCAGCCTGACAAGCGACCAGCCGCCGCAGGTACGGCAAAGGACCGCACGGGTCGCTGCCTTGTCGGTGGGGATGGTGCTGATTGCATCTTGTCTCCTTGGAGAATCGTTTCTGCACTTTTTTGGCGTAAGCATCGCCTCGTTTCGTGTAGGAGGCGGTCTCCTTCTCCTGTTGATGGCCATTGCCATGTTTAACGCCCAGCAGAGCGGCAGCAAATATCTTCCCGAAGAGTCGCGGGAAGCGGGAGAGAAACCGGACATAGCCGTGGTCCCGCTCTCCGTACCTCTTCTGGCCGGACCGGGGGCAATCAGCACGATCATCATATACAGTAATCAGGCGGAGAGCTGGAGTCATAGCGCAATACTTATTGCAATCATTTCAATAGTCGCATTGACCGTATGGGTTGTACTGAGTATGGCTGTGCCGGCCGTTAAAATGCTGGGGAAAACCGGCATTAACATCGTAACGCGTCTCATGGGACTCCTGTTGGCTGCAATAGCCGTTGAATTCATCGCCAACGGCCTGGGTCAGCTTCTTCCCGGCCTGGAAGTGCCCCATCCATAACTCCTTTTCCCGGTCACATCCGCAGCGCCCTTATATAAATATTGATAATCAATTTCATTTTATGCTATATTTAACATGAAAAAGGGAGTGAAATGCTGAGCACCTGCGAGAAAGAAGGTGTCATTAAATGAGAGAAGAAAGCTCCGGCGGCAAGATAGAGACGCATGAGTGTTACAGCGACTTCATCAAAAAAGATCTGGCGTTCAATTGCGATGATTTCACATTCACGAAGCCAGGTGGCCTTTGCTGGACGCAATGCTGACGGCTTCGTAAAGAGTCCATCGGCGGGAGTCATCCACCCGGTGTTCGCTGTTGCAGCAGTCGCGCTGCGTCCCGGTCCACCAGCCATAGCAGTTCGCCGTCCTCCGGCCTGATCAGCCGGGCGGGAATGTGCTGCGGGGGCGGGGCATCTTCCAGCAATTCCCTTAGAACCCGGGACTTGCCGATGCCCGAAACCAGGAAGACCACCAGTGCCGACTGATTGATGACCGGGGGAGTCAGAGTGATGCGCTGCATAACTTCCCCGGCCGGAGAGACCTCGACAACCCAGCGATGACGTTCCGCCACGGCGGAGGTGCCGGGGAAAAGGGAAGCGGTATGGCCGTTTTCCCCCAGCCCGAGAAAGATCAGATCGAAACGGGGCGGACCGGCGCTGAAAAAGGCGCGCAGGGTCTCTTCATACTCGACCGCGGACTCCCTTGAGGATGGGCCATAAGGGATGGCGTGGATATGCGCCGCCGGGACTGGGACATGGTCGAGAAGCGCCTGTTGCGCCATCCTTGCATTGCTAGCCGGATCATCGGGCGGGACATAGCGCTCGTCTCCCCAGAAGAAGTGCACATGTTCCCAGGGAACCAAATCACGCAGAGGTTGCCGGGCAAGGATCTCATAGGCACAGCGGGGTGTCTCGCCTCCGGCGAGGAGAACGCTGAAACGGCCGCGGGCCTCTATCGCCCGGCGCGCCTCTGCAGCAAAGAGCCGGGCAGCGGCATGGCTCAAGGCCTGCAAATCCGCGAAAACCTTTATCATCCTTCCTCCTTATTCCCTTCATCCTGAACCACGGGTTTAAGCCAGCTGTGCCCTTCCCTGGCAATGAGGAGGTCAGCCCCCTCCGGTCCCCAGCTGCCGGCGGAATAATCGGGAAAACCGGCCGGCGGCGCGGTCTCCCATGCCTCCAGAACAGGCGTGATGACGGCCCAGGCGCATTCCACCTGGTCGGCACGCATGAAGAGGGTGGCATCCCCGCGCACCACGTCCAGAAGCAGGGTTTCATAGGCCTCAGGAGCATCGCTGGCGAATACCTCCCGGTAGCGGAACTGCATATCGACCGGGCCGAGCAGCATGCGCGTCCCCGGCTGCTTCACCTGGATGCGGGTGACGATCCCCTCTTCGGGCTGGATACGGAGCACCAGCCGATTGGGCTGCCAGTTCTCCACCGCGGCGGCGGGAAATAGCTGATGGGGGGCCGGGCGGAAGAGGATGGCAGCCTCGGAGACCTTGCTTTGCAGACGTTTGCCGGTGCGAAGATAAAACGGCACCCCCTGCCAGCGCCAGTTGTCGATGAAGAGCTTGAGGGCGGCATAGGTCTCGGTTGACGAGCCGGCCGCCACATTCGGTTCTTCCCGATAGCCCGGCGCCTGTTTCCCGCCCGCTTCTCCCTTCCCGTACTGGCCCCGCACCGCCACCTGGTGGACCTCTTCGGGACGGATGGGACGGATGGCGCGGAGCACATCGACCTTTTTGTTGCGGACCTC
>JBGPID010000433.1:0-2657 GCA_041484725.1 Geobacteraceae bacterium
ACGAATACCTCGTTCACGAATTCGACGGTCAATGCCACGAGCAGGGCCGCGATGAGCAGGGTTATGACAAGGGCGAAGCCCCGCTCGCTTTTCAATTTCCCATCCACAGCTTTGTGGTGGTTGAGAAATTTACCGTCTTCTCCCCCTCCTTGACCATGAGGGTCACCCGCACAGCCTTGGGAAGACTATTGTTCAGCACTGTATCCCAGGTCCTGACCCATTCATTGCCGTCGTAGCATTCCACCAGAAACCCTTCAAGTTCCTTCATCTGCGGATAGGGAAGGGAGTCTACCTTCATATAGAGATCCTGCGCCTGCCGCGCCAGTGTTAGTTTTTTATCCTTTTCCCCGGCCGTGTAAATTGCCCGAACCTGGTCCGACGCAGGCAAAGTCCCACCGACGGGGGGTGCGATAAAGGTAAAATCGAGCGTCGATGCCGGCTTGCCGAAAAAATCCCGGTCTTCGACGACAAAATGGAGCCTCTTGTTGTTCGTGTTGTAAAAAGTGGCGGATAGTTCCCGGTTCAACTGGTCCAGGGTGGTGCTCAATTCCCGGCGCGACTCCATTTTTACCACGGCTATCTCGCGGCCGCGCATCAGGGAAAAGTAGGTGCCGTAGAGGGCGGCGCTGAGGATGACCAGCAGCGCCAGGGCCACCAGCACCTCCAGCAGGGTAAACCCCCTATCACTGCGGCAGATACTTGACAAAAGATATTTTTCTCCGTTCCGTATCCCAGGAGATCGTCATGGTACCACGCTTCAGCCACGAATAGTCGGTAGGCTGGATGGCCGTCTCCCAAGTGTAATCGGGCCAGTCGGGAGCAAAGGTCCCTTTTCCCGACTCCGTGAATCTGAAATTTACATCAGCCATCTTTTCCCGCGCCAGCAAGACGGCAATGGTCTCCTCCCGGTCGCGGCCCACCACCGACAGGTGATAGTTGAAGGAGCTGATGACCGTCAGTATCACCCCCGCCATGATGGCCAGGGCGATCATCACCTCCAGCAGCGTAAAGCCCTTCACAGCTTCATCTCCTGATACCCGTCCAGGACCTCGACCCTTCCGCCGGATGGCAGGGCAGTCACGGTAAAATGGCTCTCCTTTGCCCCTTTCAGATGGATAACGATGAAATCTCCGAGCCCGGCGACTCCGAAATCCACATCAACGACACCTTCACCGAGCTTGCCCAGCCGGGCTGTCTCAACGTCTTCGATGGTCACCCCGTCGGCAAGAAATTTCCTGGCAAAAAAGGGGTCTTCTGGCGCCGTTTCCTCGCCGTTCACTATTTTTTTGACCGATATCCTGTTGTCGGTCAGGTCCACCTGCATCCTGTACTGGGTTTTGGTCGTGACCGACCGGTCCCCCAGGTATCTGATGACGGTCGAAAGCTGCCGCGCCGAACTGCGCAGGTTGGCAGCGTCGGACGACGGCAGGAGTGGCAGGACCAGCAGCGCCACCAGCGAGATGATGACGATGACTACCGTCATCTCGATGAGGGTAAAGCCGCAATTCGTGCTGCGTGCTGCGTGGTGTTCCGGATCACGACGTGACCTTATCTTCAGGTCCCTGGTCGCTGGTCGCCGGTAGCTGGTCATTTTATATCCCAGCTGCAGATATCCGCATTATTCCCCTCACCCCCCTTGGCGCCGTCGGCGCCGTAGGAGCAGAGGTCGTAATCACCATGCTCGCCCGGTGAAAGATATATAAAGTCATTCTTCCAGGGGTCCTGGGGGAGCTTCTTGCTCTCCAGGTATCCTTCGGCCCGATAGTTTTTCGGGATCTGCCCGGTAGTCGGCTTCTCCAGAAGCGCCTGGAGCCCCTGTTCGGTGGTGGGGTAGACGCCGTTGTCCAGCTTGTAAAACTTCAGGGCCGATTCGAGGTTCCTGATCTGCACCTTGGCGTCGGCAATCTTCGCTTCATCGCTCCGCCCCATGATTTTCGGCACGACCAGGGCCGCCAGAAGGGCCAGGATAACCACGACCACCATGATCTCGATGAGGGTGAAGCCGCGGTAGTCGCGCAATGTTAGGTTCATGAAAAGACCTCCTGAACTTCTACTTAATCAGCTGGTTCAACTGGAATATCGGAAGCAAGACAGCAATGACAACGAAACCGACGCAGACCCCCATTCCCAGTACGAGCAAAGGCTCCAGGAGCGCCATCAGCCGGGTTATCGATGCCTCGAACTCACGTTCAAAGGCGTTTCCCGCCCTGTTCAGCATCTTTTCCAGTTCCCCGCTCTTCTCCCCCACCGCGATCATGTGGATCAGGAGCGGCGGGAACATGGGGCTTCTGGCGAGGGCCAGGGACAAGCTCCCTCCTTCGATCAGTTCTTCCTTTACCCTGTCCAGATAGGCGCGGTACACCCTGTTTACCACCGCCGCGCTGGTGATATCCATGGCCTTGATGACCGGCACGCCGCTTACCAGCAGAAGTCCCAGCACCTTGGCAAAACGGGAGAGGATCAACCGCTGCCAGAGCGCCCCGACCAGGGGAAGCCTGAGCAGATACCGGTCCCGGCGAAGGCGGAAGTCCTCCCGGCGCATAAGGCGCCGGTAGGCGTATACCAGGAGGATGCCGATGAGAATCAGCGCCCACCATCCCTTCTGCACCAGATGGCTGGTCTTGATCAGGATCACGGTAATCAGCGGCAGGGCGGCC
>JBGPID010000434.1:0-2644 GCA_041484725.1 Geobacteraceae bacterium
AACGCCTCATGGGATTGGTAAAGCGCGATCTTTCCCACATCACCGCAATCGGCCTGAACGGCAGCGGTGACCCGTTTGTGAGCCCCGAATCCCGTGACCTGCTTTTCAACCATGACAGCGCAAAATACCCGCATCTGAAATACTATCTGCTCAGCAACGGCCAACTCTTCAACCGGGCCTTATGGGAACAGATGGAAAATGCCCGGGGGGTCGTCGCCTCGGTTCAGGTCTCCGTCGATGCGGCAACCGGGGAGACCTACGAGAAGATTCGCATGGGCGGCTCCTTTACCAATCTTCTCGGAAACCTCCGCTTTCTGAGTGAACTGCGGCAAACGCGGGCAATCGACGAATTTATCATCTCCTTTGTGGTGAATAACCTCAACTACCTGGAAATGAAGGCGTTTGTAAAGATGGGGTGCGACCTTGGCTGCGATCAGATAGCCTTCTCATTCATGAGCAACTGGTGCACTTTCAGTGACGCGGAATATCGCGAATTGGCCCTGCACATGCCGGAGCACAAAAATCACGAGGCCTTGAAAGAGATCCTCGTTGATCCCGTCTTTCGCGACCCCCGCGTGTTTCTCCACAACCTGAGCGGCCTGCAAAAAGGGCGGATTCTGGGAGAGTCGATGTTCGTATGACCTGGGGCAACCCTGCCGGAGATCTCCCCTCCGCTCTCCGCGGCCGGGGAAAATGTATCTGCCAGGACAGAACATTTTATCCATCACCGTTATGATATGGAGGGTTGTCCGATGAAACGCCCCCGTTTTTCTCTAATCTAGATATGACATGAACTCGATATATAAATTGACTTTACATGTCGATTGTTGTAAAAAAGTCTTTCCACGAATCGACCAGAATTAAATATGGTAAACAGCATCGTTACCAATTCTCGATGATCCCATCGTCTAGTGGTTAGGACACTGGCCTCTCACGCCGGTAACAGGGGTTCGAACCCCCTTGGGATCACCATTACTCCCCGAGGTTTCACGCCAGCGCATACCGTATTGACCCGTCGCAAGCTCCTCAACCGGAAAACCTTGCCTCTGCCGCTTTCTCCTCCCCCTCTTGTTATCATTTGGAATTCCGACGTTCTGTTTAGAATCAAGACCATTTTAGCCTCGCACGGATAGCTTCGCAAATGCTATAATAAAGCAAACGTTCGGGGGCGGTCCGAGGTAAAATCCGCCCGGAAATCATTCCCAGATTCGAGAATTACCATGAGAGCTGAAGTTATTCCGAGGAGGCGACGATTATGGAGCAGCTGATCCGCGACGAGATCCGCCGTTTTGTCCTGGAAAGCCCCGACAACCGCTTCCCGGAGAGCGATCAACCATACTTCGACGAACCGCTGGTCGGCTTTGCCGCAGCCGCTGATCCCCTTTTCAGCCAATACAAGACGATAATCGGCGAGTTCCATATGACCCCCGCCGAGATCATGGAAAGTACCTATGGTGTCGGCGTCGGAAAGGCCTCCACCGTAATCTGCTGGATTCTCCCCATTACCCGGGCGACCCGTGAAAGCAACCGCAGGGAAGAGCAGATGCCATCGCTGGCCTGGGCGTTGACCCGCGCCCATGGTGAAAGGTTCAATACGCTGCTGCGTATGCATCTGGTGGAACTGTTCAGATACCTGAGGGTTCAGGCCGTTGCCCCGCTCCTTTCCGGCATGTGGCGCCCGGTAAAAGAGACCCCTGCCGGGATGGCCTCGACCTGGTCGGAGCGGCACGCGGCCTATGCCGCAGGTCTCGGCACATTCAGCCTGAACGATGGCCTGATCACCGGGAAGGGCATTGCCCATCGCTGCGGCAGCGTCATTACGGAAGAGGTCATCCCCCCTACGCCGCGGAGTTATTCCGATCCATGGAGCAATTGCCTCTATTTCCGTGAAGGGGGGTGCGGTCTCTGCATTCCCCGCTGTCCGGTAGGGGCGATCTCTTGGCAGGGACATGACAAGGACAAGTGCCAGGAATATGTATACGGGACATTGCGAAGGTCGGCCGGACAGCTCTATGGCATTATGGAAACCGGCTGCGGCCTCTGCCAGACAAGGGTCCCCTGCGAGTCCCGCGTCCCTCCAGGAAAGGAGAACCGCGATGGATGAAACGAAACAACCAGGGGGTTTTTCGATTACATCTCTCCCTGACCTTGTGCCCGGCATCTCGGGCGGCAACGGCCACACAGTTGAGCCCCAGCGGGAGCGGCACCATGTTGATCGTCTCGGTATTTGCCGAAATCAACAATACGTTCATGGGATGCTCCGGATCATTTGATGGAAAGGCACGACGTTAGGGCTCAGCGGCACGCACAATCCGGCGCTTCACTTTGGCCCAGGACTCGGTGATCAGAAAGCTTTCGTCCATGTTGTCTATCATGCGCTCGAATTTCGCCATGGGCACCGCGAAGGAGAGTACCTGCTCCGGGACAGAGGGCCGAGCTGAAACGTCGAACATTCCCAGCACCGCACGGGGCGCGGAGGTCTGTCCCTCAAGCCGGGGATATTGTGCGATCGTGGCACAGCCGGCACCGAAAGGCGCGATTACGCTGTTGCGGTCCTTCTCGTCGAATCCGGACAGGGTAAAAAGTCCTGAAAGGATGTCAGGTGGAGAAAAGAAAATTACAACTTCAGGGATATCCTCGATGG
>JBGPID010000435.1:0-2640 GCA_041484725.1 Geobacteraceae bacterium
CCTTTCCGGCGTAATCCCTGCCGAGCCGACAAGGGCTTCGCGTTATCGGTTCCTTCATCGGTCGTCACTGCATCGCCTGAGCGCCCGCAACGCGATCCGCGCCGCTTCGAAGACATGCTGGCGATAGTCGGCGAGAAAGGTCCCCTCGCGGCGCTTGTTGACCACCACGCAGATCGCTGCCGCGCTATAGCCGACTCCTCCCAGGAAATGAAGGAGAATCCCCGCCTCCATCTCCATGTTCTCGATCTTCAGATCGGTGCGGCAGATGTCCATCTTTTCGAGAGAATCCAGAAGATGAGGCAAGGTCGAACCGACCCGTGCCACTCCACGCCCCTGTTCGGCAAAGAAGCCGGCGCTGGAGACGGTGATTCCCCGCACGTGGGCTATGCCCAGCGCGGAAGCCTCCTGCTCGAGCGCCGCCAGCACTCTCCGGTCAGCCCGTGCCGCATAGGGAACAATCGCCCCGCTAAACCGCGCCATCGGTTCCGCTGCTCTGTAAAGGGCCGTCCTTGCCTGTTCCTCCAGAAAAGCGCAGACAGAATCGGGAAGAGGGGCATCGTAGAAAAGCCCGGTGTTGTCCAGGCCGAGCACGTAATCGGTGAGCACCAGCGCGCCGACCGGCGTTGCCGGATTGAGACCGCCGGAGGTGCCGACGCGGATTATATTGAGCGGCGAGAACGACTCCTTCCTGGTCATGGTGCGGAAGTCGATTTCGTTGAGTGCCGCCAGCTCGTTCAGCACGATCTCCGTTGACGGCGCACCGATTCCCGTGGTGACGAGGGAAACGCGCAGCCCGGTCTCGCGGACCACGCCGGTAATGGTGCGGAACCCGCGGTGGAAGCGGTCCACCTCCCGTCCATGGAGAAATTCGTCGGCCAGGAGCGGCACCCGGTCGGGATCGCCGACCACCACCACGTTCTGCGCCAGCTCCTCCGGGGCGAGGTCCAGGTGATAAATCCTGCCGTTCGCCATGGGCAAATCATCAGGGGAAAACGATCTCTTCATAGATCTCCGCGTCTTGCAACCGGCAACATCTATTAGCCAGCCGGCATGGGGTCAGGGCACTTGGACCTTACTGCCGCATGCGGTGCATTCCCAGCCGTATTCCGGCTCCGGAGGATAGCCGAAAAATTCCACGCCGCTCCATTTTGCCCATACGAAGGTCCGCTCTTCTTCGCAGACAGAACAGTACAGGGACGTCTTCTCGCCCAGTTTTTCGTCATCTGCATCCGTCACGGTGACTACCTCCCGTCGTTCCTGCTCCTGATCCATCTCGACCGCCAGCGTTCACGACCACGTTACCTGCTGTTGACATTATAGCTCGTTGCTTAAACTTTTCTACCTGTCTTTATTCGCCGGATTTATAAGATATACTTTAGGTTAACGGAGCGGGCGGTGAAATACGGATTGCCCGTTGAACGTGGAAGATTATCGGCACCGCCAGTCCGCAATGGGGGCTGTCGTGCAGGCATTGCCATCATATATTCATCTTCACGAGACAGGCGAACTGGCCGGACGGATCGAGGCCGTCCGGGCAATCCTCCGCGACTGCACCCTCTGTCCCCGGCATTGCCACGTGAACCGCCTGGAGGGGGAGAGGGGGGTCTGCCGGGTCGGAAGGCTCCCGATGGTATCCAGCTCCGCACCCCATTTCGGCGAAGAGCGACCCCTTGTCGGGCGGCGCGGCAGCGGCACCATCTTCCTCACCTGGTGCAACCTGCGCTGCGTGTTCTGCCAGAATTACGACATCAGTCACCTGGGTACGGGGGAAGAAGTGGCGGTGGAGGAACTGGGGGAGATGATGGTGTCCCTCTGTGTGAACCGGATTTCAAATCTGACCCTTATCGGCGTCGAGGTTGACCCACCTACCATTCATAACTAACCGAAATATAGTTCAGGGGTGGGTCAAGCAGGACGCCGCCGCCGGGTCAAACTTCGAAGCCGATCCACAGTTTACGGGAACTACATCGAAGGAATCGAGGAAGACTATTGGGATATCTTGAACTACTTTGGCAGGGATTATATCGAGGTCAAAAATAAGCCTCTGGACTTCTACAATAACATTTCTTGTGAAAGTTTATGTGAAAGCCAGGGGACGGAATCTTGCAACACGCTGATTGCACGGTGAATTTTCTGGCGGAGAGATAGGGATTCGAACCCTAGGTGGAGTCACCCCCACACTTGATTTCGAGTCAAGCGCCTTCGACCACTCGGCCATCTCTCCGCAACTGAGTTACCGGAAGTTTTTCTTTATAACCTATTTTTTCGCAAAACTCAATAGCCGGTTTCAATTTTGCCCCGCTTCCCCCATGCAAACAAACTTTACATCCGTCACGAAAGTTTACATCTGCCACAAATGCTCGAATGTACGGGCATTATGGACTTTTTGCGGCGTTTTTTGCAAATTATGCTTACATTCCTCGTCAGTGGCAAATCGACCATTTCCCCGCAACTAATCAGAATTGTTCAAAAACCAGGATTGGCACTCTTTTTGGAAAGGAATTCAATGATTCATCCAAATATATAGATAGTGTCCATCCGGAAACTCCGGATGAGACACTACTAGTTTCCAATTCGGAAACGAGGGATTTTTCGTCCTGGCAAGGAAATCAAAGGATTGCGCGGAGGCGTACATCGGTA
>JBGPID010000436.1:0-2632 GCA_041484725.1 Geobacteraceae bacterium
GGGGCCGGTGAAAACCGACCCCCCTTTCTTTATTGACTGATTACTTCATTCCTATTGTCTCTTTTTATAGACCAGATAACCTATCAGCAAAAGGACAAGCAATGCCCCGAGGGCGATCTTGACCAAATTGGTCTCCAGAAACGTTTTTTGCGGTGGTGGGGGAGGAGCCGGTTTGGCAAGGGCCAAATTAGGCCGTTGTGGCTGTGACGAAGTAACAGCGCCGCCCGGGGCGGGCTTTTTCGTCGAGGTAGCGGTCCCCTGCACCTGCGGTATTGCAGTAGGCGCGGCTGGCTTTGCAGTCGGCGCAGCTGGTTTCGCAGTCGGCGCAGCTGGTTTCGCAGTCGGCGCGGCTGGTTTTGCAGTAGGCGCGGCTGGTTTTGCAGTCGGCGCGGCTGGTTTTGCAGTCGGCGCAGTTGGTTTTGCAGTCGGCGCAGCTGGCTTTGCAGTCGGCGCGGCTGGTTTCGCAGTTGGTGCGGCTGGTTTCGCAGTTGGCGCGGCTGGTTTCGGCTCTGGAACCTCGCCAGCTTCCTGTGCAGCTGCGGTCACTGCGCCAGGTTTCGCCGGCGGCTGCGGGACAGCCTGCGGTGTTACGGTAACCGCTTCAGGCGCCGCCTTCTTCCTTGCCTTCGCCTTCTTCACCGACTTTGGCGGCTTTTTGGCGAAAGTCTTCTTCAGGTCCACTTCGTCCTTGGCAAGGTCAACGAGCGTGTCCCGGTTAACGAGGATCATTACCTTGCCGTCAGATCGCCAGACCTTCTGGCACTCGATGATTCCGCCGGTCTTGAGGTAGACCTTCTTCAGCGTCTTGGCCTGCGCTGCCGCAGCCAGGAGGATGGTGCAACACAGCATAATTATGATTCTGCCTAAATTCCTGCCCATGTGCCCTCCGTTTTCCCCATCGTAGTGTCGTCCAACAACTCAGAATTTAGCGCAGTTACGCGCTGAATGGAAGTATTTTTTTGTGCATTGACGAAAAAGTAGGGGCGCGTTATTTCCCGCCGACAAGGTGCAGACGGTCATTACGATACTCGGAAACGGGCCTGGAGGTAGGCTGTACAGGCGATTTCAGGTATTTGCGGACGGCAAGATTATGTTCCGCAAGGGTAGTGGAAAAGAAGTGGGTGCCGTCTCTTTTCGCCACAAAATAGAGATAACCGGTCGCCGCCGGCTTGAGGACCGCAGCGATCGCCCCGCTTCCGGGGTTGCCGATGGGGCCGGGGGGGAGGCCGCCGATCAGGTAGGTGTTGTAGGGAGTTGCGCGTGTTATGTCCTGCTTCGAGACGTTGCCGGCAAAGGCACGCACCCCGTAGAGGGCGGTCGGATCGCTCTGCAGCGGCATCCTCCGCTGTAAACGGTTGCGGAAAACCGAGGCGATAAGTGGTCTTTCTTCCGGTCGGACAGCTTCCTTCTCGATAATGGAGGCAAGGGTGATGATCTCCGTTTTCGACATGCGCGCCGCCTTCGCCGGTTCGGCGAAATCCCGGGCATAGACTTTATCAAACTGTTCCACCATGAGCCGGATAAGGTCCGCTACGGTCATATTCGGTGTAATGTCGTAGGTACTGGGATAGATATAACCCTCCACACTCCTCCCGTTGATCCCGAGTTCCCGGAGAAGCGGCCTGCTGAAGCATGCCTGCAGAAACTGACCCCTGTCGAACAGATGGCGACCGTCCAAAAGCTCCGCTATCTGGTAGACGGAATACCCTTCCGGCACAGCGAACCGGTGCACGTAAACTTCCCCTGCCACCATCCGGCGCAGGATCTCGGTCGGTGTCATACCGTCGCTGAACTGGTAGTACCCGGCCTTCACCCGCGCGTCGTCGCCGTGCAGCCGCGCATAAAGCACGAACATCCGGGCGCTCGTAATGACCTTGCGCTCTTCCAGTACAAAGGCGATCTTTTTCATGGATAGCCCCTGGCCAAAGTCGAACAGCTGCGGGTTTTTCCCTGTGCCGGGAGCTGTTGCCAGGAACAGGTTAAAAATCGCCAGCGGAACTAGAAGCAGGACAATAACGGCTAGCAGCGCGGGGGTGCGGTATTTTTTCGGCAACGGAAACTTCATCTGTCTTTGACGAAATCGTAAATTTTCATTAATTGAGAGTGATAATTAAAGCTATTGACCTGGTTAAAGAAAAGCTCTCTACCTTAACCTGTGAGCGCAGCGAACGAAAACCTCAACCTGATTTTTATGCCTTGAACTTGTTTTCGGTCCCGGCTTTAAGCCGGCCTAAGTTCTCGCGGTGATTCCAGATGACCAGTGCCGCGATCAGAAGAGTCATTATGATGATGAGCGGCCTGCGGTCGATGCAGGCCACGATCAGGGGCATGGCTGCGGCGGCGGAAATGGAGGCGAGGGATACATAGCGCCATTTCCCTATAACAATAGCGAACACACCGACTGCGACAAGGACCGCCAGGGGCGATATGCCGAGGAATACCCCCAGGGCGGTGGCGACCCCCTTCCCCCCCTTGAAGCCGAGGAATACGGTATAGACATGGCCGAAGAACGCCGCGAAACCTGCGGCCGCCACCCAGATGTCGGGGAGGCCGAAGCAGCGGGCCGCCAGGACCGGGATGAGCCCTTTCAGGCAGTCGCACGCCAGGGTCATGACCCCCACCCTGCGCCCCA
>JBGPID010000437.1:0-2615 GCA_041484725.1 Geobacteraceae bacterium
CTTTCTCCACATCGCCGCTGAAGACATGGGCGATCTCCCAGAAAAAGAGCCCGACCACCGACAGCGATACGCCGACCAGGGCCAGAATCAGGATCAGGTTGAGCCCGTAGGTGAAGCGCTCCGTGGCCCTGATCAGCTTTGATTCGAGGGTGTGTGATATGAATACCTTCTTCAGTTCCTCTTCGATGTAAGAGGCGGTTATGATGTCGAGATTGATATCAAGTATCTTCTCTATTGCCTCTGTATTCCGGCGTCGTTCTTCACGCTCGGGGAAGTTCTCGCGGATCATCCCCACGGAAAAGCGTCGGACCACCTGCATTGCCGCGTTAACGTAGTGGGCGCTGAGGCCGATCTTTACATGCACTTGGCCAACCCGCTGCAGGTTGTGCAGGTATTGATTATCGTAGGTACCGCGGAACAGGCTGACAAACCAATCGCCATGACTCTTCTTGAGTCGCTCCAGTAATTGTTCTTCCTGGAGGAATGCCGCTGTCTCAGGGATACCGAGAAGATAATCATAGAATTGATCGATCATCAACTCGCGGTTTTTTTCGGCTATCGGCAACAGCGACCTGAGAGTTTCGGCCTCTTCGTCACTGAAAAGGTAATGGCCCCTGATCTCCTGCATTGTCAGCATACTTCCCTCCTGGAAGAGTCATGGAATAAAACTAAATCCGATCGAAACACCGGATGCTATAGTTAACTATAACAACATTGCCGGATTTGGCCAGTAGCCGATTCAGGCAAATATCAGACTGAAGATGATGAGAAAGGTGAGTTGACAGGCAGCCACCAGCCAGCCATTGCGCAGCAGGGATTTCATATCGTCGGACTCGGCGAAACCGAGAGAGCTGACCATATTAGCGCCGGGGAAAACGAAATTGTGCACCCTGGTTGCGACCACCAATGCCAGTGACCAGGCGAGCATCGATACGCCATATCTTGAGAGAAGCGGGTTGAACATCTCGTGGAGGAGCTTGAGAGTCGCCACGGTGGCGCCGCTGATGCCGAAGGCGCCGAGAAACCCGCCGGTTATTACTATCGCCGGCTTTCCGCCCGATTCCATCATCGGCCTGAGCAGCGTTGTAAGGGCCGCAAAGCCGCCGGCCTTTTCCACGAAACGGATGAACGGGTCCAGGAGCAGAAAGAGGAGAAAAAGCCCGACATTCCCCGCCATACCCTTGACAATGAGACGCAGGATCGCATCGAACTTTAAACCGGCGGCTATGCCGGTGATGAACGACAGACCGAGCATGATGACAATGACGAATGAGGTGGGGGCATGGGCAAAGATGCCGTATACGACCGCAGCCAGAAAGGAGCCGACAAATGCGCGGGTGGCCCGCCGGCTCCGGGTAGTCGGTTCAAACCGTTCCGTCTCGCCGGGCGGCTCATAGGGGTTTGACTCTCTGGTCCTCCGCTGGATCCGCTGGATCATGAACCAGGTAACGACAAGGGTGATAAGGGCGACAGGACCGGAAACATAAAGCAGCATTTCCCCATATCCGATCTTCGTTAAACCGAGCAGGGTAATGACGGGAGGAGTGAATGGTCCCAGAATCAATGCTTCTTCGCCCACGGCCTGGAAGATAACTCCCACGGTACTGCGCGACAGGCCGACAGCAGCGGCTATGGGGAGCACGATCGGCGCCAGTATGGCGTTTCCCCCCGCCATGGTGCCGAGCAGACCGACCATCACCAGGCATGCCGCCATGATCCCCAGCATTGCCCTTTTTTCCGTGTCCACGCCGATGCTGTGGATGATACGGTGGACGATGGTATGGGAAACCCCTGAGGCGCCCAGCACCTCTCCCAGGCCGCGCCCCAGCATGATTATCAGCCCCACCAGCGCCAGAAAGGAGCCCATGCTGTCTGCCAGCGCTTGCCCGAAGGAGAGCAGGGACTGACGGCTGATCACGGCGCCGATCACGACACAGATGGCAGTTGCGGGCAGTATCTCCACGTCCCGGAAGACCAGGATGATGTAGATAACCAGCGGCGTCAGCCCCAGCAGGCCCCACCACAATGCCGGAGTCATTTCGATGGTCATATTGAAAACACCTTCAAACGGATTTCGCGACATAGTATCCAATTTGTTCATAATGTTAAATGAAAAAAAAACGGAAACACTTGCAAAATGGCTCGGCGATGATTAAGTTTATAAAATTGAAAATACCCTGCGACCCAAAGGAGAGCTTCATCCCATGACCAAGGCAACCAAAAAATTCGAAACCGAGGTCCAGCAGCTGCTCGATCTCGTAATCCATTCCCTCTACTCAAACCGGGACATTTTCCTCCGGGAGCTGATTTCCAACGCCTCCGACGCCATCGACAAGGTCCGCTTCGAGTCGCACTCCAGCGAAGCGGTGATGGAGGGGAACGCAGAATGGCGGATCAAGATCATCCCCGACAAGGGGGCCGGCACCCTCACCATACGCGACAACGGCATCGGTATGTCGATCCTTGAGGTGGAGGAGAACATCGGCACCATCGCCCGCTCCGGCACCCGCTCTTTTATGGAGAGCATCAAGGGGAAATCCCTCCAGGACAACCCGGAACTGATCGGCCAGTTCGGGGTCGGCTTCTACTCATCCTTCATGGTGGCGGACCGGGTC
>JBGPID010000438.1:0-2610 GCA_041484725.1 Geobacteraceae bacterium
GGGGAACTTGGCGTCGATGGGGAGCATGACATTGCTGTCATGGGCCTCTTCCCGCCCCGGCAGCCTGATGGCGAACTCGACCCGGGCATTGCTCCCCTTCTTGGTGACGACGTTCGTATCATACTGCTCGCGGGTCAGGAGCTGCTCCAGAAGACTTCCCAACTGGATTTCGCCGAAGGTGCCGCGGGTCTTGACATTGGTCAGTACCTTTTTCAGGTCGCCGACACCGATTGCTAGGCTCTGCATTTCGCCGAGTCCCCTGTGTACCTGCTCCAGCCGCTCGCTGACTATCTTGAACGACTCTCCGAGCCGCTTCTCCAGGGTATCGTGGAGCTTCTCGTCCACGGTCGCCCGCATCTGTTCCAATTTTTTGTTATTGTCTTCCTGGAGGGTGGCGAGCTTCTTTTCAACGGTCTCGTTGATTTTGTCGAGTTTCTGGACATTGTGGTCGGTTAGGGTTTTCAGCTGTCCGGAAAAGATGTCGAGCTGCTCCTTCTGGGCGGTGGCGTTTTCCGCCATGCGTCGCAGAACCGATTCGTTGAAGGCGCGGAAAGAGTCGTTCAGTTCCTGGCGGTCCTGTTTGCTCTCCTCCCGGTTTTTGGACATCTCATCGCGCTGGAGCCGCTCGGTGCGCTCCAGGTTCTTATCGATCAGGTCGAGACGCGCTTCCGCCGCGGCCATGGGGTTCCCGGACGAGCGCAGCAAGAGCAGCGCCAGCATGCCGGCGTTAATCAGCAGAAGGAGCAGTAAGAGATAGAGGAGAGGCTCAGTCATGACAGTTCACGCCCTGCCGTTTTCATGCGGATCGATTTCAATCAGACAAATAACGGACCTTCACCGTAACCTGCTTCCGTATCGTCCTGTAGCCTTCTTTCGGCCAGCAGGACCAGACCAACCCCCACCGCCGTCCCCACCAGAAAGGACAACAGTACGAGTACGCCCGGTCCCTTACATTTATCGCCATCTGCCATAAGGAATAACCTCCTGGATGTAATGGTACGGATAACTGCTTCGCGGAATAAAACTAGATATATACTGTCATATCCCGCGATGTCAACCGTTATTGCATCATCGAGACGTTGGGTGGAGCCGAAATCGGATGAACTCCGGGGCATTTGAGGGTGAGAGAAGGATGCGGCGCCCTAATTTGCCCTAATTTGCCCCTTGATTACTCCGCTGGATAAGGGTAACATGCGGAAACCAGTCATGAATGTAAAAAAGGACAGAATAGATAAAATACTGGTGGACCGCGGGCTGACCCAGTCCCGTGAGAGGGCGCGGGCGCTGATCATGGCCGGACAGGTAGTGGTGGCGGACCATGTGGCGGAAAAACCGGGACAGATGGTGCCGGTTGCGGCGGAGGTGCGGCTCAAGGGGGAACTGCTGCCGTTTGTCAGTCGGGGTGGACTGAAACTGCAAAAGGCCCTGGACGAGTTCAACATCGATGTTACCGGCCTTATTGTCCTGGATGTGGGGGCTTCCACGGGCGGTTTTACCGACTGCCTTCTGCAGCGCGGCGCGGCAAAAGTGATAGCAGTGGATGTGGGCCATGGTCAACTGGCCTGGAAGCTTCGTCAAGATGAACGGGTAGTGAACCTGGAAAAGACCAATATCCGTTATCTAACGCCGGACAAACTGCCGCACATTCCCGATCTGGCTGTCATCGACGCATCATTTATATCCCTTGCAAAGGTCCTCCCTGCAACTTTAATCCTGCTGAAGGACGAAGCGGTGATAATTGCCCTGATCAAGCCGCAGTTCGAGGTCGGCCGCGGCGAAGTAGGGAAGGGTGGGGTGGTGCGCGATGCGATGAAGCATCGGGAAGTGATCACCGCGATAAGCTCTGTTGCCGAAAACCTGGGGCTTAAGGTCAGGGGAGTAACGGAATCGCCTATTCTGGGACCGAAGGGGAATCGGGAATTCCTGATCTTCATGCTAAAAGTTGCCGGAACACCCTGAAAAGAGAATTACTAACATGGAATGCAGGGAGGGGATAATGGATGGCTGTGTCTTCTGCAGGATTGTCAGGGAGGAGATACCCGCAAGAATAGTCTATAAGGATGAACAGGTCATAGCCATTGAAGACATTGCGCCGGTTGCGCCGACACATGTTCTTATCATCCCCAGAAAGCATTTCGTAAATGCCCTGGATCTTGAGCCGGCGGACAATCCCCTCATCGGCCATATCTATCAGGTGGCTGCCCGGATAGCGCGGGAGAGGGAAGAAGCGGGAAAAGGATTCCGGATCGTCTGCAACAATAACGCCGGGGCCGGCCAGTCGGTTTTTCATATTCATTTTCACCTGCTCGCGGGTCGCCATTTTAACTGGCCTCCGGGGTAATATTTCGCTAGAATGCATAACCAAACTTTAAATGAACGGAGGAAGCTGCTTATGAAAACCAGCATTATCGTTGCAATCCTTGTGCTCTTGGCGGTTCAGGTGGAGGCAGTAACCTACATGTGGGAGGACAATCAGGGAACGGTCAGTTTTACCGAAGATTTGGGAAGCATTCCCCAGAAATACCGGAAAAAAGCCAAGATTGTCGGCGAAGAAGATGTTGCGCCTTCCGCAGCTGAACAGACTAAAGAAGAGATCAAAGCAGGACAGAA
>JBGPID010000439.1:0-2609 GCA_041484725.1 Geobacteraceae bacterium
GCGCCGATGATGGTAATATGTTTTGAAGGGGTCAGGTCCTGACATTGGACATGCATGTCCGATGTCAAGACCTGACCCCCATGCAGCATTTCTTGTACTTGGCGCCGCTTCCGCACGGGCAGGGCTCATTGCGGCCGATCTTGGTGACGACGAGCGGTTTCGGCCGGACCATTTTGCCTTCGGTGAAAAACCACGCCCCTTTTTCCCTTTTGAATTGGGCTATCTCGTGATACTCACGCGGAGTGCCCTTCAGACGGTAACGGGCAATGAATTCGACCTCGCCGGCGCTCTCTTCCTCGCTACCACCCTGACTGCCGACGATCTCCAGCCCTTCCCATTCGGCGCTCTCGGCCCATTCCCTGGTCCCTTGCCGATCATATCCCTGCCGATGGCCAGGATGGGTGGTCTCAAAGAGGAAATCGGTCTGCACCCCGACATAGGCACAGTAGCGCGCTCGCATCAGCTTTTCCGCGGTTTCGGCAGGCCGCGATCCGGATACAATCGGCTCGCAGCATGCGGCATAGGGAGCGCCGCTCCCGCAAGGACAGATGTTCATATATTTAGTTCTCCTTCATTCTGGTGGTTCAAAAACAGTGGGCATCACACGAAGCCACAAAGAACACCATAAAATCTGTGAGTTATCTTGTTAAAACCATTCATCAAATGGTGCTCACATGAAATCATAAAGTTTTTGTTTTCCTTTGTGATCTTTGTGGCTTTGTGTGACATTTGCTGTTTTAGGTTTATTAGGATTATTGAAAAAAAGGCGAGAATGCAATCCTCGCCTTTTCATGGCACAGCGCAATTTTCGGGAAGTCCGTCTTATCTTAAGACTTATCTTTGCCGCCTTCCCTGTAATTGCACCCCTCCTTCGGACACTTTAAAAACTCCCCCTCCCGCTTGTATACCTTCTTCACCAGGAGCGGAAAACCGCATTGCCCGCATTTTTTTTCCACCGGCGGATCCCAGAGCGCAAACTTGCACTGGGGGTAGCGATTGCAGGAGTAAAACATCTTGCCATAACGCGATTTTTTCTCGGTCAATTCACCTTCCCTGCATTCCGGGCAGACGACACCGGTACCTTTCGGTTTCACCAACGGCTGGATGTTCTTGCACCCCGGATAGGCTGAGCAGGCCAGGTATTTGCCGTAGCGCCCATCCCTGATCAGCATGAGGCTGCCACATTTGTCGCATTTTTCCTCGGAATAAACCAGCTCTGCCGCCTCTCCTTTTTCCTTCTCCAGTTTGCGAATGTATTTGCACTCCGGGTATCCCGTGCAGGCAAAAAATTTGCCGAACTTGCCGAGCTTCACTACCAGCTCTTTGCTGCATTCCGGACAAGATTCACCGGTGGCCTCGGTAGTAATGTCCGACTTGCTGATTTCCCCCTCCTTCTGTTTCAACAGGGTGTAAAACGGCTCCCAGAATTCGTGGAGAAGGGGTTTCCAGAGTTTTTCGCCGCGGGAGACCTGATCCAGCTCTTCCTCCAGATTGGCGGTGAAATTGTAATCCACGTAGCGGGTGAAGTGGTTGACCAGCAGGTCGTTCACCACCATCCCCACATCTTCCGGGATAAAGCGCTTCTTGTCTAGCCGGGCATATTTCCGTTCGATCAGGGTGTTCAGGATGCTGGCGTAGGTGGAAGGGCGGCCGATACCATACTCTTCCAGGGTCTTTACCAGTGTCGCCTCCGAATAGCGCGGCGGCGGCTGGGTAAAATGCTGCTCGGGAAGAAGTTTCAGAAGGTTCAGGCGCTCACCCTGCTCGAGGGGGGGGAGCACTCCTTCTTTTTCTTCGGATTCGTCGTCAACCCCTTCGATATAGAGCTTCATGAACCCCGCAAAACGGATGACCGTACCCGCGGCCCTGAACTTGAAGTCGCCGCCGACCCTGATATCCACCGACGTCTGGTCCAGAAGCGCCTCGGACATCTGGCAGGCCACCGTCCTCTTCCATATCAGGTCATACAGCTTGAACTGGTCCGCTGTCAGAAACTTTTTCAATTCAGTCGGGGTCTTGCCTATATAGGTCGGTCTGATCGCTTCATGGGCCTCCTGGGCGTTCTTCGACCTGTTCTTGAAGAAGCGCGGTTTGGCCAGGGCATACTCTTTACCGTAGAGGGAGGTTATCACCTCCCGCGCTTCGGTGAGTGCCTGTACGGAAAGGACAACGCTGTCGGTCCGCATATAGGTGATAAGGCCTGCCGTCCCTTCACCGATGTTGACCCCCTCATAGAGTTTCTGGGCGGTCGCCATGGTCTTCTTGGCGGAAAAGCCGAGCTTGCGGGCCGCTTCCTGCTGCATGGTGGAGGTGGTAAACGGCGGGGCGGGGCTCTTTTTCCGCTCGCTCCGGGTGATCTTCTCCACCAGGTAGGCGCAATCGGACCGCGACCGGCACTCTTCCAGGGCAGCGACAATCTCGTCCGCCGCCCGCTGGTCGGGAATATCGAATTTCCCCAGCTTCCTGTTCCTCACCTCCACCAGGTTCGCGGTAAAACCCTGGCCTGCCGTGTTCGCCAACTGGGCGGCAATGGTCCAGTACTCCTGCTCCCGGAAAGCCTGGATCTCCTTCTCCCGTTCGCAGACGAGGCGCAGGGCGACCGACTGCAC
>JBGPID010000440.1:0-2606 GCA_041484725.1 Geobacteraceae bacterium
AAATGGAAGGCTTGATCTTGTCCAAAAATGTGAAGACGGCACGCTCCATGTTTGGGAGTTGCAGCCGGTCGTCACCCAGCCGATTCTTGCGTGGCCCACACGTTATCATGATCTTTCCCATTCAAGTGCGGTTGAGGCAAGAGTGGCAATAACAACTTCATCGCCGTTGCCTGACGGAAAAGTGGGCGTTCCTTATCAGGTGGTGTTTGCTGCGGTTGGCAAGGCCCCTTACACATGGGCAGTTGTCGGTAATGCCTTGCCGGCAGGTCTCAACCTCGCCCCCATTTCCGGTGTCATCAGCGGGACTCCCGCATCTGCCGGAGACAGTGCTTTTACGCTACAAGTTACAGACAGCAGCGGCGCCGTTGCTCGAAGTTCATTTACCATCACCGTCATCCCCTCATTGACAATATTGACGAAAAGCCTCCCATCGGGGAATGTCTCTAGCCAATACAGTCAAACCCTGGTGGCCGAAAACGCGGTATCCCCATACCACTGGACGATCATTAAAGGGAGCCTACCAAGCGGTCTTATGATGAAAGGCAGGACCGGTGTCATCAGTGGCACTCCTACCAGGACCGGTACGAGAAGGTTCACGGTCAAAGTGATTGAAGGAAACAAGGATGCGGCAACCCAGGAGATGACGATAACCATCAATCCTGCCCTGTCTGATCTGACCATTAGCACTGTTGCTGGTCCCTATAGAGGTATTAGAGGGAAATCTATCACTGTGACTGCAGCAGTTAGAAATCAGGGTAATGGAAATGCCGGAAGCACATCAGTGCAGTTTTATCTGACGAAAGATGCCAATGTAACAACCACCGACATACTGTTGGCAATAAAGCCGGTACCCGCTTTATATGCGAACAGCAGCAGGAGCGTGTCGGCAACCGTCACCGTTCCTGGAACTATTGCCGCAGGCAGTTACTATGTGGGTGCTATAGTCGATGTGGAAAATGTAGTCGCTGAATCAGTCGAGAGCAACAATGCAAAGAAAGGCGGCACGATAACTATTAAATGATAGAATGCTGGTTGGCAGATAACAAGGTGTGATGCTTGAAGATCGCTAATGCGGGGTCAGCGCTTTCGGACGGAATGAAACAATTGCTGAGTGAACTGGAAATGCATTGATGCAGGCCTGACCCTGGCCCTCCTGACCCTCCAGCCCTCCTTTTCTTTTTTCTCAAGGGGAGAGCCGGCCTCCATTCAGGCGACTTCCAGCACCACCCGGCCACGCACCCTCCCCGCCAAGATCTCGGGAGCCAACTCCAGCACATCCTTGAGCGACCGCGTCGTGGTCATGGCTTTGAGTTTTGTGAGATCGAGATCGCGCTGAAGACGCGCCCACGCCTCTAAACGGCGCGCTTTGGGCGCCATCACCGAGCTTATCCCGGCGAGTGTTACCCCGCGCAGAATAAAGGGGGCTACGCTCGTCGGCAACTCCATGCCGGCCGCCAGGCCGCAAGCCACGACAGTCCCGCAGTATTTGGTCTGACTCAGCACGTTCGCGAGCACATTGCCTCCTGCCGTGTCGATGGCGCCTGCCCAGCGCTCGGGCCCCAATGTCCGCACCGGGCCTGTCAATTCCGTGCGGTCAAGGAGCTCGCTCGCGCCCAGACCTTCGAGATAAGCCCGCTCCCCCATGCGACCCGTCGCAGCCACCACCTTGAAGCCGAGCCTGGCGAGGATCGCCACCGCAACGCTGCCGACCCCGCCGGCAGCGCCGGTGACCAGCACCGGCCCCCCCTCCGGAGTGACGCCGTGGGCCTCAAGAGTGAGCACCGCCGACATTGCGGTAAACCCCGCCGTGCCGAGAGCCATCGCATCTTTAGTCGAGAAACCCGCAGGCACCGGAATCAGCCAATCACCCTTGAGCCGCGCATAGCCCGCGTAGCCGCCATAGTGTGACTCGCCCAGGCCCCATCCGGTGGCGAGTACCAGGTCGCCAGGCTTGAATTCGGGATGGGTCGAGATCACGATCACGCCCGCCAGGTCGATGCCCGGAATCATAGGATAACGGCGGATGATCGGTGCCTTGCCGGTAATGGCGAGGCCGTCTTTATAATTGATGGTGCTGTGGGTCACCTGCACCGTGACATCCCCCGCCATCAACTCATCGAGCGCCATTTGCCGCCATTCGACCTTCTGCCCTTCCTTCTCTTTCGAGATCATCAACGCTGCAAAATTTTCCATAAACTTTAACCTCTGCTTACCCGCACTCCGTTTAATTAATAAATAACCTTGCTCTATCGAGAGCAACAACCTGGCGCCGTCACGTCCTTCCGTTTATCCGCTAACTGCTGGCCGGAGCAAATAAGCCACTAAACATCCGGCCGGCGCCGGTCTGTGCCGATACATCGGATTCTATTTAGTTTCCATCCGGAAACGGTCCTATTCCACGTTTTCGAATTCGAAACCAGTCGTGTCTCATTCGAAATCACCGGATGGACACTATTTACCTTTACGGATTTTCCTGATAGTATGATCGTCATCATTAGAAAGGGGAAGCGGCTGGAATATGAAAATTGAATGTCCCTCATGCCATTTGTCCGGTAAGGTCAATGAACTGGAACTTCCCCCCGATGGTCGCGAACTTAAATGTCCGC
>JBGPID010000441.1:0-2585 GCA_041484725.1 Geobacteraceae bacterium
CTCACCATCGGCACCAGGAAGGGGGAGATTTCCGTCACCTTCCGCACCGACTACGACGCAACCTGGCGCGTCTCCCGCACCGTTGGCACGCCCGCCAGATGGTTATTGGCAAAAGAGTCCGGCGGCATCTTCGAGGTGGAGGAGCACGCCGGGAGCGAGGAGACCGAGGCGCGCATTGCGAAGCTGCTCGGCCTCGACAACGGCCGGTCCCTGGCGGAACAGTTCAAGTTGGTGATCGGCCCCTTCCAGAACGATTTCCTGGGGCCATTTGTCATCAAACAGCCAACCCGAAGACAGGAGGCTTTTGACGAAATACTCGGTATCGATGCCTGGAGAAAGACATACAAGGGAACAAGCTCGATAATCTCAGCCATACAAAAGAAACTGGAAGTTCTAGACGCTCAAGTGAAGGGAAAACAGGAACAGATCGCCGTTCTGCCGGAGCGGGAAGCCGAGATTGCGCATATCAAGGCAAACCTGATGACCCGGCAGAATGATTTGAAGGAACGCGAAGTTGCACTGAACAGGTCGGCCGAGCAGCTGCAGATGCTTGATCTCCGCAAAGAGCAGCTGGACAAGGCGGAAAACGAGGTAAGACAGACCAAGGGGAGCATCGAGTCAGGCAAGGAGCACATCGCAAGCCAGAAAGTATTCGTGGGACAGTCGCAGGCAGCTGTCAAGACCATGGAGCAGAGTAGACCGGGGAAGGAGGCCTTTGAAAAGGCCGAGGCACTTCATACTGAATTGCGGAAGAAGGAAAAAGAACGACGCGCCATAGAAAAAGAGCTCCTGGTGCTCGAAAAGGAAGCAGATCGTCTTACCCAGGAACACGCGCATGAGGTCCGGGAAATCGGAAAAACGGAAAAGGAACTGGCTGATGAGGAGAAGAAGCTGGCCGAAGCCAGGAAGGCCCTCATCCCCCATGAAACCCTTGTTTCGATAGCCAACCGGTTACCGGACCTAGCCAAGGAAGTTGACCGGGCAAAGGGCGAACGATCCCTTCTTGACGGCCGACGAGCCGCCTTACTGGAAGGAAGGGACAAACTGGCGGAGGGTATCTGTCCATTTTTCCAGGAACCCTGCCGGAACGTGGCCGGGAAGGAGCCACGAGATCTCTTTTCCGGCAAGCTTGCGGATATCGACCGAACCATGCGGGAGCAAGAGGAGCAGATTCGAAAACTGAGCAGCGAAGTGCTGCCTGCCGAGAACGCGCAGAAAGAGGTCGACGCTTTAAAGGTGCGCGGAGAGGAACTGGACAAACGGCAACTTTCCCTGGAAGAAAGGCGCAGGAAAAATCTGGAACGTGCGGAAAACCTGATTAAGCTGAAAGAGCGACAGAGCGAAGCAGATTCGAAGGCCAGGTGTCGCCGGGTGGAATTGCAGGCTTTTGCAACGGTGGATGAAGATATTACCCGGACAGAGATGGAAAAAACCGGGCACCAGCCGGATAGGGATGCTTTCCAGGCAAGCCAGAAGGATGCCGCTGATCTGGAAAACCGGCAGCAGATCCTTGCCAAATATGAAAAGCGACTGGAGGATCTGCATCAGGGCCTTTCGGCGCAGGAAGCAGAGATGAAGCACCTCGGGGAAACCTATTTCCCTGAACAGCATGCGGAAACACGGCGTCAGAAAGATAGACTGGTGGCCGAGGTCGCTACCCTTACCCAACAGCTCGTAGCCATGGAGAGGGACCGGCTGCGCATTGAAGAAGAAATCCGCAGGCTTACACTGGTAAAAACGGAAATCGAGAGGAAACTGGCTGAGATGAAGGTCTTCGAGGAGAAGGAGAAACTGGTCAGGTTTCTCCGCAACCAGGTCTTCAAGAACGTCTCGGCCCAACTCTCGGAACGGTTCCGGGAGGAGATCAGCCTGCGCGCCGACCGCATCTACCGCACCATTGCCGAGACAGACGAGGAACTCATCTGGGGCGAGAATTATCAGATCATGCTGCGGGACATGGAGGAAGGACAAGTCAGGGAACTGAGTGACGACCAGCTCTCGGGGGGACAGACCATGAGCGCAGTGGTGGCGTTGCGGCTGGCGTTATTGCAGACTATCGGCGCCCGCATTGCCTTCTTCGACGAGCCGACCTCGAACCTGGACGCCTCCCGCCGGGAGAACCTTGCCCATGCCTTCCGCGCCATCGATGTGGGACGCGAGGAGGTTACCGAGCACTGGTACGATCAACTCTTCCTCATCAGCCACGACGTGGCCTTCACCGAGATCACCGACCAGGTAATTCAGCTGTAAATGAGGGACGGATTTATTAACTGCCGCAACAATAAACCTGTCCATCATTCTTTTCTGATTACAGGGTCATCCATCCTGTGCACGATCAATGTTTACCATAAGAGCTCGCGCCCGGAGATGAACTCCCTCTTTTCGCCGGTGACTGGGTCCCGGAATCTTACCATTCCGGCAACAAGCTGGAGCGGGTTGGTGAAGTCGTCCCCGGTTTCCGGCTTAAGCTCCGGATAATACCTGTCGTTCAGTATGCCGCACCCCAGGCCACTCATATGAATCCGCAGCTGATGCGTTTTTCAGGTTAACGGACGCAAAAGAAAACGGGCCATCTCTCCCTTAAC
>JBGPID010000442.1:0-2571 GCA_041484725.1 Geobacteraceae bacterium
CAAATATTGTATTCCGGAATTTCGATCGAGGTTTTTATCACTGCGAGTCCTCGTTCCCCGAACGTTCTGGCCGTAGACTCGCGCAGCCCGCCGGCGTCATAGTGCCCGGCAAGGACCGCCGTTGCAACCGCGTCATGGTGACCGAGAAAAGTAAAATCCTTGAGATCGTCGAGACTGACCCCCGCCTCGGCAAGCAAGGCGCGGGGAATCAGGTAGCCCGAGGTGGACATCTTGTCTCCGAAGGCAAACCGTTTACCCCTGATATCCTCCAACCGTGTGATTCCCGCGTTCGCACGCGCGACAATGGCCGCGTGGGTATAAGGTACGCCCGCCCGCAAAGCCTTGACGAGAGGCAGGGCGCCGTATTTTTTCTGCGCTTCGATATACGTCGTGGGCGTCAGAAACGCCAGGTCCGTTTTCCCTTCTTCGAGATCTTTCAGTGTTTCCGCGAAGTCCGCGGCAACTGCTACCTCAACCCTTCTGCCCGTGGTACGGGAAAGATACTCGGTGAGCGGGGTGAACCGGCGATGCATCTCCACCGGCGCATCCAGCGGCATAACGCCCAACTTCAGAGTGCCTCCCTTGATATAGCGGCGACCGCGCCTGACCGTCATGGTGACGAGTTCCTGGTTCAGGAGTTCCGCCTGTTCCCCGAGCGTATCGAGTGCTGCGGCCAGGCTCTCTACGCGTCCGACACTCTGACGCGGAAGGTCCTGAATCCGCTCCATGGATTCCAGGATCTGCCTGATGGACTCCCGTTGTTCCCGGGTCCCACCCGCGATCGCCCCGGCGCGCGTCGTCACGTTGTCCGCTGCGGCGGCGATCTGTTTGCCGCCCCGGCCCTGTTCGGCCATGGCATTCCGAACTTGTCGCGCGATATCCCGCATGCCCTCCGCGGCGTTCAGGATCAGCTCCGTGCCCTTGGTCTGGGCGTGGGTCGCCGACGCGATCTGCGCGGACATCTGCTTCACGTTCGAAACGGCCTCGCTCACCTGCTTGATTCCCCGGGCCTGCTCGGTCATGGCCCGTTCGATCATGGTGGCCATCTCGGCCGAGCGGGTGGAGCTTGCCAGGATCTTGTCGAGCGCAACGCCGGCCTCCTGCGAGCGCCGCACGCCCTCCTCGACCGCCGTGAGACTGTCGGCCATGGCGGTCACGGCATCCCGAGTCTCCTTCTGCACCGCCGCGATGAGTTTAGCGATGTCCTGTGCGGAACCCGACGTACGATCGGCGAGCGCCTTGATTTCTTCGGCAACGACCGCGAACCCTCTGCCGTGCTCGCCCGCCTGCGCCGCGAGGATGGATGCATTCAGTGCCAGTAAATTCGTCCGCTCCGTCACCTCAACGATCACTCCGAGGATCTTGCCGATCTCCTCCGAACGTTTCCCGAGCCGGGTTACCAGATCGGAATAACGGGTGACGGCGCCTTTGATCGTATCGATCGCATTCATGGTTTCGTGGATGGACCGGACGCCGATATTCTGCGCTTCACGGGAAACCTGTTGCGACAGCGTGGTAGATTCCTTGGCCGCCCGCTCTACTTCGCGCACCGTGGCCTCAATCTGTATTGCCGACGCCGAGGTCTCTTCCGACGCCGAGGAGAGGTTCTCGACATGCCCGGCAACCTCCCGAATGGACGCGATCATCTCCGTAACCGAGGCCGTCACGTCCTCCACCGACGCGGTGAGCTCGTTCGTATGGCGGGCAACCTCCTGGTTCGAGGCATTCATCTCAAGAATGGCCGATGACGTTTCCTCCGCGGACGAAGAAAGGCTTTCCGCGTTCTCGGAAAAGGACTGAATGGATGAAGACATCTCCGCCACCGAGGAAGAAACACTCGAGATGGCCTCTGCCGCTCCCTCGGCGTTCTTCCTTACTTCGCGGGCCTCCGACGCGATTGTCGGGGAAAGCTCGTTGATTCGCGCGGCAATGTCGCCCATGCCGACGATGAACTGCTCGAGCCGTTCGATCAGATAGTTCACCCCGGTCGCCAGGTCGCCGATCTCATCGCGGCCGTGCACCTCCACGCGATGGGTGAAATCCTTGCGGTCGATCATGTCTTTGACCGCGCTTCCGAGTTCCTTGACCGGCGTGGTGACGCTCCTCGTCACCGAAAAAGCAAGAATCGCCGCCAGGACGGAAAAAATAAAGAGCTGCTCAAGGAGAGAACCGTGCACATAGGCTTTGAGCCTGCTCTCCATGTCCACGGGATAGATCGCGATGCGGACCTCTCCGAGCTTTGTTTGATTTAAGAGGACCGGCAGCGGCCCCACCACAATCCATTTCGTTGCAGCTACCGGGGACGGCTTGTCCGTATGGACGAGCTGCCGCCCATCACGGTCGACGATGGTCACTTCCTGGGCGTCAGGCGTGCGCATGAAATTCTGCACGATGTATTGCAATCCGCTGAAGTCCGACGTCAGCAGATAGGGCGCCGCAAGATCGGCTATGAGCTTGCAGGACTGCTCCCCCTGGGTGCGCGTGGTAGTGATGATGTCTCGCTTCTGCATGACGTACCGGTACGTTCCGATCATCCCCATGGCGACAAAGAGCCCGGAGAAAATCAGGATG
>JBGPID010000443.1:0-2569 GCA_041484725.1 Geobacteraceae bacterium
ACGAGCCAGACAACCCGGTCCGGATAGCGGTGGATTAATCCCGGCACGGGACTCAACCGCTCTTCTTCAAGGGGGTCGACAAGTTGTTTGTCATCCAGAAGTTCACGTACATCCGGTACGCATTGACGCCAGATCGGATCATTGGCATCCTTTATCAGCCCCAGATAGTATGGGGTGATCCTCAGTGGATATTTCTCCGCCACTTCCCTGACAGGCCCGGGATCGATACTAAAATGCGCCGCCAGTTCCTCCGGGGAATCAATTGCGGCGGCCAGTGATTTTTGCCATTTTTCCATCTGATTTCTTTATACCTCAGCAAAAGTTAAGAAGGCGGGGTTCTTTCCCCGCCTTCGCTGATTGCTAACTATAAGTTATTCGGTCAATCAATCTTCCAGCGTGCCTATCATTTCCCTGATAGAGACGATCCCGTTTTCGGCCAGATAGCGCTCCATATCGTGTGCTATGGTCTGGGTGGCAGAAGGATCGAGAAAGCTGGCGGTACCCACCTCTACTGCCGTGGCGCCTGCCACGATGAATTCAAGCGCATCGGTCGCGGAGGTTATGCCGCCGATCCCTATGACCGGGAGGTTGACGGCCTTCGCCACCTGCCAGACCATCCGCAGGGCGATCGGCTTGATGGCCGGGCCCGATAATCCGCCGGTCAGATTGGCCAGCACCGGCCGCCGCTTTTGCAGGTCAATGGCCATGCCGGTCAGGGTATTGATGAGCGACAGGGCATCCGCGCCCGCTTCTTCACAGGCATGGGCCATCTCCACGATATCGGTCACGTTGGGGGAGAGTTTGACGATGACCGGTTTGATGGTCGCTTCCCGCACCAGCTTTACCACCTCGTAAGCCGCTTTAGGGTCGGTGCCGAAGACAATACCCCCCTGTCTTACGTTCGGGCAGGAGATATTTACCTCCAGCCCCGCCACCTCGGCGATTTTGTCGAGACGCTGCGCCAGTTCACCGTACTCTTCAAGAGAATTACCATAGAGATTGACGATTACCGGTGTATTGACGGTGCGGAGAAAGGGGATCTTTTCCCTGATGAAGGCTTCTATCCCCACATTCTGCAGGCCGATGGCATTGAGCATCCCCCCAGGGGTCTCGACAATGCGCGGTGTCCGGTTACCCGCTTTCGGCCTGAGGGAAAGCCCCTTGGTTATAATTGCGCCGATGCTCTCCAGATCCATATAATCGACAAACTCACTTCCATAACCGAAGGTCCCGGAGGCGGTCATGACGGGATTCCTCATCTTAATTCCGGCTATCTCCACGGACATGTCTGGTCTTGTCATAATATCTCCGTATGAAATCAGGATCAATCAATCCCAAAACAGTTCAAGGCTGTCGAACACCGGCCCGTCCTTGCAGACACAGCGGTAGTCGGGGATCTCTTCCGTATGGTTGCGCCCCTTGATGACACACCCCAGACAGGCGCCTACACCACAGGCCATGTAAGCTTCCAGGGAAACCTGACAGGGGATACCGTAGCGTTCGGCAATTCGTGATACAGCCTTGAGCATGGGAAACGGACCACAGGCGTATATGGTTTCTACAGAGGGATTGTCCGACAGATATCTTTCCATTACCGCAGTCACCATCCCCTGCTCTCCAAGTGTGCCATCATCCGTGGAGACGTAAGTCTCAATGCCGAGTCGCTCGAATTCGGTTATGCAGAGGATATCCTCCCTGTTCTTCCCCCCGGCAAAGAGGCGGACGGGTGAATTTCCGAGCAGTCTCCTGGCAAGATAATAAAGGGGGGCCAGCCCGACTCCGCCACCGACGAGAATCTTTTCACCCCCCCTCCCGCTAGTGTCGAAACCCTTGCCAAGAGGACCGAGAATATCGAGATGATCTCCATGATGAAGAGCTGCCAGGACACGCGTACCCTTTCCTACTACCTTGTAAAGTATCTCCAGGCAGGTCTGACGGCCGGTCTCAGGATTTTCGGAGTCGATCGTTGCCATATCAAATATGCCGAAAGGGCGGCGAAGAAGCGGGTCAGTGGCATCCCGGACTTTTACCATGAGGAACTGGCCGGGTCGGGAAACCGCCGTATCCCTTGGCGCAGTCAGGCGCAACCTGAAATAGCCGGGTGAGATCTCTGTATTTGATATTACCATTGCCTTAAACTGCATCATCGACCTCATTGTCATTGAAATTATATTCCATCAGGATTGCATCTTCTCCGTTTGCATAATAATTCCTGCGTATTCCAGTGGCTACAAAGCCTAAACGCTGATAGAGCGCGTTGGCTGCAAAGTTGGAAGGACGCACCTCCAGGGAAACTGTCGATCCCCCCCCCTCCCGGCAGAAAGCCAAAGCCCTTTGCACCAGGATTCGCCCTATCCCTTGCCCACGAAATGCCCGCTGCACCGCAATATTAAGGACTTGTCCCTCATCCAGAATGAGCCGCGGACAGATATAACCTATGATCCTTTTCACAGGATCAAGTGCAACCAGAGGAAATGCATGGACGGATTTCAGTTCATCAAGGAAATGGTCTCTGTTCCAGGGATGGGGAAATGAATCGTTTTCAATGGCCAGGACCTCTTCCAGGTCC
>JBGPID010000444.1:0-2563 GCA_041484725.1 Geobacteraceae bacterium
GAATACTTTCTGGCTTGCGATGTGCTCCTTGCCTGACTCGATGCTCCCCCTGGTCTGTCTTACCTCGTTTTCCGCCTTGTCCAACTGCTCTTTGCGGAGATCAAGCTTCTGCAGCTGCTCGGCCGACCTGTTCAGTGCTAATTCGCGTTCCTTCAAATCATTCTGCCGGGTCATCAGGTTTGCCTTGATATGCGCAATCTCGGCTTCCCGCTCCGGCAGAACAGCGACCTGTTCCTGTTTTACCTTCACTTGAGCGTCTAGAACTTCCAGTTTCTTTTGTATGGCTGAGATTATCGAGCCTGTTCCCTTGTATGTCTTTCTCCAGGCATCGATACCGAGTATTTCGTCAAATGCCTCCTGTCTTCGGGTTGGCTGTTTGATGACAAATGGCCCCAGGAAATCGTTCTGGAAGGGGCCGATCACCAACTTGAACTGTTCCGCCAGGGAGCGGCCGTTGTCGAGGCCGAGCAGCTTCGCAATGCGCGCCTCGGTCTCCTCGCTCCCGGCGTGCTCCTCCACCTCGAACAGACCGCCGGTTTCCTTTGCCAGAAGCCACCTGGAAGGCGTGCCGACGGTCCGGTTCACGCGCCATGTCTCGACCTCGTCGGTCCGGAAGGTGACGGAGATTTCTCCTTTTTTGGCGCCGAAGGTGATGAAACGGTCCACGTTGGAGACGAAGTCGCGCGCATCCACCCCGAACAGGGCATAGCCGATCGCCTCGAATACCGTACTCTTCCCGGCCCCGTTGGGACCGGAGAGAACGTTGATGCCGGGGGCAAAAATGAGCTCCGTGTCACGGTGGGACTTGATGTTTATCAGTTTAATGGAAAGTATCTGCATCGGTTACCACTCACGCAGAAGGCCGAGCAGCTCCTCCCCTTCCACGTCACCCTTGAGGACCGAATCGCGAATGGCCAACGAAACTCGCACCAGTTCTTCCTCTTGCCCCTTGTAACTGCTGCTGGCGGAGATAAGTTCCCGCAGTACCTCCCGCTCGATCTCGGCCAGGCTCTTCTTGACCGTTTCCTCTCCCCCGCTCCGGGTCACGAGCGACAGGTGGTTCTTGATCTCCACGTGCAGCGGGTGGCAGGTCTCTTCCAGCGCCAGCCTGAGCCGCTCCCGGCCCAGCTCGAAGGGGTGGAAGCGGATCCGCCCGGTGAGCTTCAGCTCCAGGAGCGGCTGCCGGCAGTCGTCGTGTAAGGTGAATTCCGCGCCGACCTGCTCACGGTAGCGGGCCATTGCCTCTTCGGCGTTCTCCGCACCGTCCAGGTCGATAACCGTGGCGAGCATGGGACGGGGATTGGTCGGACGGAACTCGTGGCTGTACCGGCCGTCCCTGATAGTGACGAAGTAGTATCCCTTGTCGTACCGTTCCTCACCGTAATTCACCCGCTCCGGAGAACCGGGGTTGAAGGCGTAGGGGCGGCCTTCCGGCGTCTCGATGATATAGGGCTTGTGGCCGTGGCCGAGGGCCACGTAGTCAAAGAGATCGGCCAGCGGTAGCGCCTCCTCCGGTTTTATGTTGCCGATTTCCACCGGCGAATAGGTCCAGACACCGACGTGGAAGAGGAGGAGGTTATTCTTCGTCTCCACTGCCTCGCAGATGCGCGGCACATGCCCCCCCGCCTGGGCGCCGATGTAGCCGAGTCCGTAGATGTTGAGCCCCTTGATCTCGATAGAACCGCCCATTCCGGTTTCCGGGTCGAACGGAGCGAAGCGGTAGCCGCCGGTTTCCGTGCGGCAGGGACGCAGCAGGCGGATGTACCCCATCTGCGACAGCGCCTCCATCCACGATATGCTGTCCCGACGGTGAATCCAGTCGTGGTTTCCTTCCACGGCGATGCAGGGAATGCCCGCGTCTTTCAGAGGTTGCAGGGTTTCGATGGTGCGGGCAAAGGTGCGGGGGAGGATTTGGCCGGTGTGGAACAGGTCGCCGGCGATCAGGAAAAAATCGACCCGTTCGCGGATGGCGTCGGCAACGATGCCGGCAAGGCAGCGGAAGAAGTCCTCGTAGCGCTCGGACTCACCGGTGGAAGTGCGGTAGCTCTTGCCGAGATGGATGTCGGCGGTATGGATAAAGCTGACAGTCATGGCGGGCCTTCTTTCGGACAGAAAGACATTCTTTAGGGGAATACTTTACAACAGAGAGGGGAGTAAGTAAAGGAGCGGGAGATTTGCAATCTCCACCCCGCTGGAACCGGGATAAACCCATGGCCAATGACGGGTATCTCGTCGAAAGCCGGGAACCACTTCGGGAGGAGGATGGGGAGTAGGTTGATATGTTGACCAAAGGGTGTCAGCTGTGGAAAATTCAATTCTCCGACCCCCCTGTTTATTGCGCGGGTCTGTCAACAAGGTATTGCTCGAACTGCTTCTTGTCCTGGGCGCAGCGATAGGTCTCTTCCGGCAGAATCGTCTTGGTCTTGAGGAGATCCAGCAGGTGTTGATCCAGCAGCTGCATCCCGTCCTTTCTGGCGGTCTGAATGACGGAGGGGATCTGGAAGGACTTTCCCTCGCGGATAAGGTTGGCGATGGCCGGGGTCCCCACCATTATTTCAAAGGC
>JBGPID010000445.1:0-2562 GCA_041484725.1 Geobacteraceae bacterium
CTTTGTCGGTTAATTCCGTATTACAAATCTCACCCGCGCAAAGCGCCTCTTCCCGACCTGAATGATATATTCGCCACTGCAAGCGATCTCCAGATTCTCGTCGGAAATCTTCCCGCCATCGATCTTTACCCCCCCCTGTTGGATAGCGCGGCGACCTTCGCTGTTGGACTTGACCAGGTCGGCCTGTGCCAGGATCTTACACAGAAGTGCCTTTTCCTCCTCAACGGTAAGAATAATCTCAGGCATCTCATCAGGGGTCTGATTGTCCCGGAACCTCTTGACAAAGTTCTCTTCGGCCTGGGCAGCGGCGGCAGTCCCATGATAGCGGGTAACCATCTCCCGACCCAATTGTTTCTTGATCTCCATGGGATGAAAGGAGCCGTTCTTGATCCCGGCCTTAAGCTTGTCCAGTTCAATCAGTGACATATCGCTCAGAAGTTCGTAATAGCGGCACATTAATTCGTCGGAGATGGACATGACCTTACCGAATATTTCATCGGCCGGCTCATTGATGCCGATGTAATTCCCCAACGATTTAGACATCTTGTTGACGCCGTCCAACCCTTCGAGAAGTGGCATGGTAATAACGGTCTGGGGCGGCTGCCCCCATTCCCTCTGCAATTCACGGCCGACCAGCAGATTAAATTTCTGATCGGTCCCTCCCAGTTCCACGTCTGCTTTAAGGGCAACTGAATCATATCCCTGGATCAGGGGATAGAGGAATTCATGGATGCTGATGGGGAGCTGGTTGGCAAAGCGGTTACTGAAGTCTTCCCGTTCCAGCATACGCGCCACTGTATATTTCGCGGCAAGGCCGATCAAGTCGGACGCAGTCAGCCTGGCGAGCCATTCCGAGTTAAAAACCACCCTGGTCTTTGCCGGATCAAGTATCTTAAAGACCTGCTCCTTGTAGGTTTCGGCATTTTTCAGGACATCTTCCCGCGTCAACGGCTTGCGGGTCTCGCTCTTGCCGGTCGGATCACCGATCATGCCGGTGAAGTCGCCGATAAGGAAGTAAATCTCATGCCCTAGTTGCTGGAACTGACGCATCTTGTGAAGCAGGACGGTATGCCCCAGATGCAGATCAGGAGCGGTAGGATCGAACCCGGCCTTTATTCTCAGCGGGACACCGGACTTCGCCGATTTTTCCAGTTTTTCCTGGAGTTCCTTTTCGAGCAGAATCTCCAGAGCGCCCCGTTTGATGATTGCCATCTGCTCCGAAACCGTCATACTGCATCCTCCCTCATGGGCAATGGATCAAATCGACCTGTTGAATAATAACTCGGCAAGGAACAACTGTTGATCCGACATCTCGTTATTCACAACAAATATTTATGCGTTCGATGCTTAATGCCTTGCCGGTCTGTTCATTCACCACGACAACCACGCCGTTCAAGCGCAGATTGTTTTTCGCCACGTCGAACTTGACCGGCAACTGACTCAGAAACTTCGTGATCGCCTCTTCTTTTTTTACTCCGATGACCGAATCAAAGCCGCCTGTCATTCCCGCGTCCGTGAGATATGCAGTTCCACCGGGTAATATCCGCTCGTCGGCTGTCTGAATATGGGTATGAGTGCCGATCAGCGCGCTGACCCGGCCATCCAGGTACCAGCCCAGCGAGGCTTTTTCGGAAGTCGCTTCGGCGTGAAAATCGACAAAGATAATGGGTGTTTCAGTATATAATTGGGAGATTTCCCGGTCAGCCGTCCGAAACGGGCATTCCAGATTATTCATGAAAACCCGCCCTTCCAGATTGAGTACTGCAACCTTGGCCCCTCCGGCAGTCGTGAAGAGAGCGCTCCCCCGCCCGGGGGTCCCATCCGGATAATTAGCCGGACGAAGGAGTTTCTCTGCTCGATTGATAAAATTCAGGGAGTCCTTCTTGTCCCAGATATGATTGCCGGAGGTCAATACATCAATGCCGCATTTGTAAAGTTCATTCGCCGTTTCTTCGGTAATGCCGAATCCTCCGGCGGCATTTTCACCATTGGCGATAACCAGATCCACCATATAGCGGTCCACCAGCCTGTGCAGTTCGCGTGAAATGACCTGCCTGCCCGGTTTTCCTATGATATCACCGA
This sequence comes from Geobacteraceae bacterium, assembly GCA_041484725.1. Taxonomy (GTDB): domain Bacteria; phylum Desulfobacterota; class Desulfuromonadia; order Geobacterales; family Geobacteraceae; genus JBGQDJ01. The sequence continues at coordinate 2,083 of JBGPID010000445.1, forward strand.
TGAACAGCAGTTTAACGGGCATATTCGATGGCTCTGGTCTCTCTGATAACATTCACTTTGATCTGGCCCGGATAGGTCATTTCCGCTTCGATCTTCTTTGCTACATCCTTGGCCAGCATCACTGCCCGTTCATCACTTACCTCGTCACTGGAAACCATGACCCTGATTTCCCGCCCCGCCTGGATTGCAAAGGAATTGATCACTCCGCTGAATGAGACCGCAATACGCTCCAGGTCTTCGAGACGTTTTACGTATGTTTCCATCATTTCCCGGCGTGCTCCCGGACGGGCGCCCGAGAGAGCGTCGGCGGCCTGCACCAGAACGGCAAGCACCGAGTTCGGTTTTTCATCTTCGTGGTGGGCCATTATGGCATGGATTATCTTGGGCGATTCCCCGTACTTTCGGGCAAGGTCGGCGCCAATGACCGCATGGGAACCTTCGACTTCATGGTCAACCGCCTTGCCCAGGTCATGGAGCAGA
>JBGPID010000446.1:0-2535 GCA_041484725.1 Geobacteraceae bacterium
AATGATCCGTTTCATGTAATATCTCCTTTATGTGGGTTAGAAAAAGCTGCCTAGGGAAAATTCAATCCTGCCGCTTGATTTGTCGATACCGGCACGGGGATTCCATGGGATACCGTATTCCAGACGCAATGGGCCCATCGGCGAGGCCCAGCGGAAACCGAAGCCGTAGCTGAACAGCACATTGGAAAAGATTTTGTCCATCCCATTTTGGGCATTGCCCGCATCGACGAACAAGACCCCTTTCAACCCCGCATCCTTGACGATGGGGAATATATAGTCCAGGTTGAAGTACGCCTCGGAATCTCCGCCCAGATAAACGGGAACCTGGGCTAGAGGGTGACCGCCTAAATCTTTACCGGGAGTGACCCATGTTACGGGGCTGACGGTCCTGCCGTTGTAACCGCGAATGGAATTGATCCCTCCCAGGTAGAACTTCTCATCTATCGGTATATCTCTGCCCAAACCCTGGATATAACCGATGGTGCCGTGCAGAGAGACAACGGTACCCCAGAACGCCGGATAGAAGAGCGTTGTGTTGCCGATAGAGCGGATGAACCGGTTGGTCCCGCCAAGGCCGGCGAACTCGATCGACAGGTCGTTCATCATCCCTCTCGACGGGTCGAGACGGTAGTCGGTGGTGTTTCTCGTTATGCTGCCGGTAATGGAACTCGTTGTGGATTCCGTCCCCGGGTCTAATATCGTCCCTGTTTTAATGCCATTCAGCAGCGCCTGATCTTCATTAAAAATACTAGTTTGTTCGTACTTATATAACCAGAACGTGCTGATTTCATCCGTCAGGGCATAGCCCGCCTTGATGTCGCCGCCGGTACCCCGGCGGGTGTAGTCTATGTAATCACGCTGGGTCCGGTACAAGTCCGTGCCGACGGTCCACCTGGTATCCATGAAATAGGGATCGGTAAGCCCCAGGTTATAAAACTGGGTTTTTTGACCGAAAGAAACGGAGGCATTGGCCTTCAACCCCAACCCCATAAAGTTCGCCTGCTGGACCGAACCCTGCCCCAGTACACCGTCGAGCGAACTGAACCCGGCGCCTATACTGAATGATCCGGTCGCCTTTTCCTTTACCTCCACGTTCATATTCAGCTTGTTGTCCGCACTTCCCTTGGTCGTGGAAATATTCGCTTCTTCAAAAAACCCGAGGTTCATCAGGCTCTGTTTGCTCTTCTTCAGGGTGGTAGCGCCGTAGAGGTCGCCTTCCGCCAGCTTCAGTTCACGCCGCACTACCTTGTCGCGGGTCTTGGTATTGCCGCTGATGTTGATCCGGTCGATGTAGACCTTCTCCCCCTTTTCGAATTCATAAGTTATATCGATGGTCTTCTGTTCGTTGTTGATCTTGGAAAGAGGGGAGATGTTCGCAAAGGCATACCCCTTGTCGGCGTAAAGGTCGGTCAGGGTAGAGACATCAGCGCGCAGCAGCGAGCGGTCGAAAATCTCTCCTGTTTTCAGTTTGACCTTTTTGGCAAGTTCGGCTTCACTCTCCAGAAGCTCCCCCTTGAAGCCGATGGAGCCGGTCTTGAACTGGTCCCCTTCGGTTATCCCGACGGTGACGGTGAGCCCCTTTTTATCCGCCGTAAGCTCGACCTTCGGTTCCCCCACTTTCACGTTCACATATCCGTTATTACTGTAAAAATCGGCAATAAGATTGGCATCGTTTTTCAGGGCATCTTCCTTGTACGTCCCGGCGCCGGTAATCCAGGAGAGAAACCATTGCTCCGAGGTCTCCATTACCTTTTTCAGTTTTCTGGGGGAGAATGCCCGGTTTCCTTCGAAGCGGATCGTCTGTATGAGAACTTTCTTCCCTTCGGTGATTTTGAAAAGCGCCCTGACCTCCGTATCGGACCGTTTAATTGCGGTCGTCTCCACTTCGGCCAGATAGTAACCCTCATCGGCGTAGAGCTTCTTGACCTTTTTCACGCTCTTAGCCAGTTCCTTGGAAGAAAACATGGAACCGGATTTCAGATCGATCGCCTCCCGGATCTTGTCATCCTTTATCTCCTTATTCCCCTCGATCTTGATTTCGCGGACTATCGGCTTTTCCACCACAACATAGGTCAGGATTAACCCTTTGTCCCCCTTGCCGGTGTCGGCCTTGACATCCCGGAAGTGCCCCAGGTTGTAAATGGCGCGGATATCGTTGTCAACCTTACCGTTATCGAGCAGGTCCCCCTTCCTGAGTTTCACCACATTCAGGATTGCAGGGGTCTCGATCCGCCGGTTCCCCTTGATCATGACCTCGCCAATCTTCTCCTCTTCACCGAAGGCAGCACTGTAGAAGAGGTTGAAAAGCATTATCATGCAGATAAAGGTATTGAATAACCGGCGCAAATTCCCCCCAGTATAGGTATCAGGTCTACACATTTGACAATTTTGTCGAATGTGTAGACCTGATACCCTTTGATATTCCTCTTTCCCTACTCTATTCGCCCGTCCACCATTCTGATGGTCTTGCCCATCCTGGCGGCCAGTCTTTCGTTGTGGGTGACGATTATCAGCGTAATCCCCTTTTCCCGGTTA
>JBGPID010000447.1:0-2531 GCA_041484725.1 Geobacteraceae bacterium
GAATAGGCAACGGGGAGAGAGAGGTCAAGACGAAAATACTCCCTGAGCTGCTTTTCCCTGACACCTCCGGACACGACCAGGCTCAAGGTCCTGCCGGAAGTCTCTTTTTCGAGTGCGGCAGAGCACCGGTATATGGAGTACCCGGCATCGGCAACCACGGTCACAATGGCTCCGCTTTGCGCCCCCCCTCTTTCCGCAAGGCTCGACCCCCAAAGCTCAAGCTTCATCCTGTCACCGTCCATCCCCCTTATTACCGCATGCTCTTCAAGCATAAGGTTTTCGGCAAGATGAATCCCGACCGTTACAGGCTGGCCTATCCTGAAAATCTTTTCGAATGCGTTTTCCGCCCCGTCCATGACACGATTCCTAGCAGGGCTTTCCCTCTGAATGCCCCTCAAACAGGTTGTAAATCTCCTTCCACTCCTCCAGATGAGGCACAAGGTCATATACCAGGATATCGGCAAGCAGAACCGGATCGGATCCTTCCTGGGCATTCACTATTTCCCGGAGAATACAGTTGAGACTCTTCACATATTCAGAAACCGGTCTGCCGTTAAGGGAGAGATCATGGAAGTCGAGCCGCAGGGTGCATTCGATGAAATCGGTCATCTGCACGAACCATTGAAGCCCCTGGATCCCCTCGGCGAAAGAAGCATCGGCGCAGTCGCTGCCCGATGTAAAATGTCCGGCTACCTGGGTGAGGTAATTCTGCAGCCCCTCGATGAAATTCCGACTTTCCGCAAGGATATTGTTCACCAGACAAACGGGTGATTCCGTCGTTATTTCGATGGAATCTATCCCTTCCAGACAACGGCCAGTTTCTTCCTCGATCCCTGCGACTTCCTCGCCGTTTACCAGCAGCGAGGCTATGAACCTGCCACTTTTCGCAAGATCGCCATGCAGGCCGTTCAAGATGCTTGCCAGACTGTCGCTTCCGCTTAATGCGAATGCCTTTGCCTGACCATCAATTACGCAACTCAGCATAAATTCCTCCCCATGCAATTTTCTGAAACCTTGGTTGATCAATAACTCTAGGTGCAAACCGACCGGTTCCAGGTTTATCCGGTTTTGTCCAGGTAATTCGGGGAGAGGCCCCGTCTCCTGGTGTAACCACGCAATGCCAGCTTTCCGCGGCCGATTGCTGCCAATTCACCCTGCAGAGAAACGAGGGACCGGTTCGCCCGGGCGATGATTGCGGCATCCTTCTCCATGATAATCTGGACGAAAACTTCCTGAAATATACTGAATTCATCGAGCTGCTGCGTCATTGCCAGGGAAAGACCCTTTTTCCCGGCCGGGAGCTTTTGCTTCAACTCGGCATGGTAGGTCAGGAGAGTCTCCAAAAGCGCTTGCCGCTTCCGTTCGAACTCACGGATCTCAGCCGGGCCAAGGTCCGCTAATCTCGCGAGAAAATCCGAAATCACCCGGACCGTTTCGCTAAAGAGCTCTTTCCCGCGACATATCTCCTTCGCCAAATCGTCACTATTCATCACAGGAGCACTTTCTGGGAGATGGTTCCGGTTTCCCGTTCCTTTTTCACTATCTCGATCGCCTCGGCCCATGTGTCACGCAGCATGCCGAGGATCTTGACGGTATTTTCCAGGGAAGCAACGGAGTTGTTGACATTGGCATGGACATACTCATTGATTATATACATGTATAGCTGCGTCAGCCGTTCGGCGACAACGCCTCCCACTTCGTGATCCAGCGTATTCATCAGTTCGCCCACTATTGCCTGGGCCTTGCTGACATACTTTCCCCGTTCGCTCCTGTCGCCGTTGGCGGCTTTCTCCATGGCTATCCGGGAAAAATTGATCGCACCATCGTAGAGCATCAGCAGTATCTTTTCGGGACTGGACGTGCTGACCTGGGTTTGCTGGTATTGTTTGAGCGGCATTTGCATCGTTTCCTCCTGGAATGACTTTACATCAATTTACTGGAAGCAATCATTTGGTAGTTGACGTTGTTGATACACCGAGCCCGGCGAGCAACTGGTTCCCCCACGCGGTTGTATTGCTGACCAGTTGCTCCATGGCGGTGAACTGCGCGTTCAGGTTGGCCTCCATGCTTATCATGCGCACCTCCATGGCGGCAATCTGGTTGTCGATATTGGTCATGCTGTCGTTCAGACCATGGATGCGTGTCGAAATAATGCCGCTGCTGCCTGTCCCTGAGTAAAAGTGGGTCAGGGAGTCTATCTGTTTGTTGAACTGCTCGGCGATGCCGTACTGGTTCTGGGCCAGTCCAAAGGTGCCGGTATTCTGGGTGAAGAGCGATGTGACGCTGTTGAAGTCCAAGCTGAGGGCGCTGGACAGCTTGGAGGAATCGGCCGAAAGGATCCCGGTATATTTGTCGGTAGTTATGCCTATATCGGCCAAGGAAGAGAAACCGCCGGTTGCCCCGGGGAGCCGGTTGGTGAGGACGGTCTGGATCGAATCGAGGACGGTTCTTATCGTCGAATCACCAAAAAGGACCCCCGCCGTTTTTGTCGTGGCATCATAGGCGGTGTCCTGATTGATAAGGTTCATCAC
>JBGPID010000448.1:0-2525 GCA_041484725.1 Geobacteraceae bacterium
CCAGGCGAAGGACGTTTTCACGGAGATCACCCTGGCGTCACGCACGGAGTCCAAGTGCCGGACCATTGCGGCGCAGATCGACTATCCCATAAAGACCGCCCGGATCGATGCGGACAACGTGGCGGAGCTTTTCGAGCTGATCGACCGGGAAAAGCCGAGCCTTGTCATCAATGTCGCCCTCCCTTATCAGGACCTGACCATAATGGACGCCTGCCTGGCGACAGGGGTCGATTACCTGGACACCGCCAACTATGAGCCGCGTGACACCGCAAAGTTCGAGTACCACTGGCAATGGGCGTACCAGGAAAGGTTCCGGGAAAAGGGGGTGATGGCGCTCTTGGGAAGCGGTTTTGATCCGGGCGTGACAAATGTCTATACTGCCCTGGCTGCCAAGAAGTACCTGGATGTGGTGGAGGAGATCGATATCATCGATGCCAATGCCGGGAGCCACGGTCAGCCATTCGCCACCAACTTCAACCCGGAGATCAACATCCGCGAGGTTACCGCACCCTGCCGTCACTGGGAAAACGGGGAGTGGATCGAGACCCCGGCGCTTTCAACCAAAAGAAGCTTCGATTTCCCCGAAGGGATCGGGCCGATGAACATCTACAGGATGTACCACGAGGAGATGGAGTCGCTCGTGAAGCATATCCCGACCATAAAGAAGGCTCGTTTCTGGATGACCTTCTCCGACAACTACTTGAAGCACCTGGAGGTGCTGCAGAACGTGGGGATGACCCGTATCGACGAGGTGGAATTCAACGGTCAGAAGATAGTGCCATTGCAGTTCCTCAAGGCAGTGTTGCCCGATCCGGGAAGCCTTGGCCCTCTGACCAAGGGGAAGACCTGCATCGGTGTAATCGCCCGTGGTCTCAAGGATGGGAAACGTCGCCAAGTCTACATCTACAACATCTGCGACCATGAAGCGTGCTACCGGGAGGTCAAATCCCAGGCGATAAGCTATACGACGGGGGTGCCGGCGGTAGTCGGCGCGATCATGATGCTCACTGGCAAATGGCGCAAACCGGGGGTCTGGAACATGGAGCAGTTTGATCCGGAACCGTTTCTGGCTAAACTCGCCGTGATGGGGTTGCCGCATGTGGTGGTGGAGGGAGAGTGGCCGGAGCTGTAATACTGAGTGCAAGATATTGCATGGCAGGAGCAGGAACTGGCCGATCTGCGGGTCAGGGTTGCGGCATTCCCCAAGGAAATGGAAACCACCGTGGCAGGGGAAGTAAAAGCCGCCGTGGAGAAAGTGCAGACCGAAGGGAAATTCCGCCTGGAGCTCGTGCAGAAAGAGTTCGAAGGGGCGCGCAACGTCCTTCAGGGGCGCATCGCTTCGCTGGAGACCGTGGCTAAGGATCAGTCCGCCCAACTGGCCAAACTGAACGAACAGGTGGAAAAATCCTACTCCCAGGTGCAGGCGATTGCGGTCAAGGCGGTGGAGGGTTCGGCGGCGAAGGTTGCTTCCCTTGCTCAGCCGCAGCAGCGTCAGGGGGAGTAGCAGGGTAGGTCGCGTTGAACTTGTGAAATGCGACAACTCAGAAAGGGGGACGATATGGGGTATGTCCATGCGGAGATTGAACTCTCGAACCCGAAAGATAGCAGCATTGACAGGCTGACTGCCGTAGCGCTTGTTGATACCGGGGCACTGACGCTCTGCATCCCGGAACATGTCCGCCTGCAGTTGGCTCTGGAAGAGGTTGAGAAGCGGGAAATGACTACGGCCGATGGACGCAGTTCCCTGGTCCCCTATGTGGGGCCGGTGACGGTCCGCTTCCAGAACCGCACCGCCTTTGTCGGCGCTCTTGTTCTGGGCGATAAGGTGCTGCTTGGCGCGGTGCCGATGGAGGATATGGATCTGGTGGTCATTCGGGCAACCCGGACACTGGCGGTCAACCCGCAAAGCCCCAACTTTCCCCATGCGTTGGTAAAGTAGCCGATTGCGGAACTATGATAAACGGCATTGACATCGACAAAATTCTCCAGCTTGCCCCCTCGCCGGCCTACGTGATCGACCTGGGGCGGCTGCGTGCGAACCTTGCCATCCTCGACGGGGTCCAGCAGCGGAGTGGCGCGCGGATACTGCTCGCCATCAAGGGGTTCGCCATGTGGAGCGTCTTTCCGATCATCCGGGAGACGCTCCATGGCGTCTGCGCCAGCTCCCCCTGGGAGGCGCGGCTCGGGCGCGAGGAGTTCGGCCGGGAGGTGCACAGCTTTTCTCCGGGGCTGCGTGAAACCGATGTCGTTGAACTGTTGGAGAGCTCGAACCACCTGGTATTCAACTCCTTCGACCAGATGGAGCGGTTCCGGCCGCTCTGGCAAAAACATGCAGGCCGGGTTTCCACTGGTCTGCGCGTCAATCCCGAGCATTCGGAAGGGCACACCCCGCTCTACGACCCCTGCGCGTCTCGCTCGCGTCTCGGCATCCGCCGGGAGGAGTTCGAGGGGCAGTCGCTCGATGGGGTGGAAGGGCTCCATTTCCATACCCTCTGCGAGCAGCTTTATGAGCCTTTGGAGCGTAC
>JBGPID010000449.1:0-2513 GCA_041484725.1 Geobacteraceae bacterium
GGCCTTGGCGCGGAGATAGCATCGCGTATCTATGAAGGCTGCTTCGATTCGCTCCTGGCGCCGGTCAGCAGGGTTTCCGGACTGGACGTGCCGATGCCCTACTCGCGGAAGCTGGAAAAACTCTGCATACCCCAGGTGGAAGATATCATCAAAGCGGTGAAAGACGTGACAGCGCAGAAATACTGAAAGAAGGGATCTGTCAATGGCTACTGAAATAACCATGCCCAAGCTTTCCGACACCATGACCGAAGGGAGGCTTATTTCCTGGAAGAAGAGCGTAGGGGAGAAGGTAGAGCGGGGAGATATCATTGCCGAGGTGGAGACCGACAAGGCGAACATGGAGCTGGAGGCATTCACCTCCGGCGTCATCCTGGAGACGCGGGTGAAACCAGGGGAGATGGCCGTTGTCGGAACGGTCATTGCCATTGTCGGCGAGGCGGGGGAAGCTGTGCAGATACCGGAGAAAAAAACTGTCATTCCCCCTGCCGGAGCTGAAAAGCGGCAACCTCCTTCCGCTGAGCAAATGCGCAAGGGTAAGGAAGCCGGTAAGCCAGAGGGCATTTCGGAAACGGTGAAACCTGCCGGAATGCCATCCGTTGTAACGGCGGCCGAAGAGGAGAAGGCATCCCCCATGGTCCGCAGGCTGGCGCGTGAACAGGGGATCGACCTGAAGCTGGACAAGGGGAGCGGCCCGGATGGACGGATTATTCAGGAAGACCTGGATGGTTCTCTGCGAAAACAGGAAAAGGTTGAGGTAAAGGTAAAGGAGGAAACCGCAAAAAATGAAAGCGACCAAGCTGCGGATTCAGTCGCCACCCAGCCCCTGTCGCGTATGCGCGCGGCAATTGCCCGGACTGTCAGCCAGTCGTGGCGGGAGATTCCCCATTTCACGGTTACCGTTGCCATCGACATGGGTGAGGCGGAGGAGGTCCGACGGGAGCTGAAGGAATCCGGTACGCCTCTGTCAATCAATGATCTGATCGTAAGAGCCGCGGCTCTCTCTTTGCAGAAGTTTTCGCAGGTGAACAATTCCTTTGTCGCCGACCGGATCATGATAAACGAAGAAATTAATATCGGTCTTGCGGTCGGTCTGGAAGAGGGGCTGGTGGTGCCTGTCATCAAGGGGTGCCAGGGGCTCTCGCTGAAGGAGTTGACTGCCCGAAGCCGGGAACTGGTTGGCCGGGCGAAGGAAGGAAAAATCAGCGAAGCGGAGTTGGGCGGCGGGACCTTCACCATCTCCAACCTCGGCATGTTCGGGGTGGAGGAGTTCATGGCGGTGATCCAGCCTCCCCAGGGGGCGATCCTGGCGGTGGGGGCGGTCCGGGACGAGGCGGTGGTGAGAAATGGTCTGATTGCCGCGGCTCGAATCATGCGAGTCACCCTCTCCGCTGATCATCGGCTCATCGACGGGGCTTATGCGGCGCGGTTTCTCCAGGAGTTGAAGAGGGTTCTGGAAAACCCGGTGACTATGTTGATGTAAATGAAGTAATCTCTGTCTCCTCTGTGGTGAAAGGTTTTGTTTGTGATCATCAGAGACCTCGGCCTGATCGGTTTTCATGAAGCTTACGCGCTCCAGGAGCGGCTCGCCGCCGGCGTGGCTGCGGGGAAGGAGGAGGAGACCCTTCTCCTCCTGGAGCATCCGCCGGTCTATACAATCGGCAGCGGCGGGAGTGATGAGAATATCCTCGACCCTTTCATCAGCGCGGTTCGAATCAACCGTGGCGGAGATGTAACCTACCACGGGCCCGGGCAGCTTGTCGGTTATCCCATTATCGACCTGGCCAGGCGCGGCAGAGACCTGCATCGCTACCTCCGCTTCCTGGAGGAGCTTATAATCAGAATCTCCGCGGATTTCGGAGTTGCAGCGCAGAGGGTCTCTGGAAAAACCGGGGTCTGGACCGGATCTCTGCCGGCTCTGGCGAAGCTGGCCTCCATCGGTGTCGGCGTCCGCCGCTGGGTCACCATGCACGGTTTTGCCCTGAACGTGACAACCGATTTGTCCCAATTCTCACGCATTAACCCATGCGGCCTCATAGCCTGTTCTGTCACCTCATTGCTCATGGAATGTGCAGGAGCTGTGTCGGTCGATGAGATTAAGGAATGGGTCGCGCCACGTTTCAAAATGTTGCTTGATGACTTGTTGCCGGTCGATTCCGGTGATATTATTTAATACATGGATATAGATGAATCTCTCCAGAGTGATGGAGATAATATCTCTTTCCAATCATCCTGTTCAAACATCCCTGATATGTGCATGCAAGGAGGAAGACATGTCAACCGACGATTACAGAGTGCCGCCAGAAAAGCTCAGATGGGTATGCGACCCCGAACAGTTCGATTTCAACTCGACTAAGGATATCCCCGAACTGGAAGGGGCAATCGGCCAGGAGCGGGCACTGAAGTCGATAGATTTCGGGCTCGGCATGCAGATGAATGGCTTCAACCTTTTTCTCTCCGGAGAACCGGGGACCGGCCGCAGTTCGACCATCAAAAACCTTCTGAAGATACGCGCA